>DATJOV010000175.1:0-4460 GCA_035506735.1 Acidimicrobiales bacterium
GCTGCATGCGGTCGAGGGCGACGTCGAGGTCCTGCATGAGGGCGCTCTCGGTGATCTCGAGCACGATGGCATGCGGTGGCACGGCCGTCCGGGTCAGGGTGGCGGCGACGTGGTCGACCAGGCCCGGGTCCTGGAGCTGGCGGGCCGAGACGTTCACGCTGACGGAGAAGTCGTCGTCGATGACCCCCTCGGCCCGCCACGCCCCCCACTGCCGGCAGGCGGCGGCGAACACCCACCGGCCCAGGGGCAGGACGAGGCCGGTGGTCTCGGCCACGGGGATGAAGTCGTCGGGGAGGACCACCCCCCGCACCGGGTGCTGCCAGCGCACCAGGGCCTCGGCCCCCACCACCCGCTCCCCGTCGAGGCGGACGATGGGCTGGTAGAAGACCTGGAGCTCGTGGTGCTCGAGGGCGCGGCGGAGGTCGGCGGCGATCTCCAGGCGCCGCACGGCCTCCTCGTGCATGGCGGGCCGGAACAGCTCGAAGCGCCCCTTGCCGTTGTGCTTGGCCATGTACATGGCCAGGTCGGCGTCGCGCAGCAGGCTGTCGGTCTCGTCCCCGGGGCGTTGCCCGAGGGCGATGCCCACGCTGGCGTGCACCGACACGTCGTGGCCGCCCACGTGGAAGGTGCCGGCCAGGGCCTCGGCCACCCGACCGGCCACGACCTCGGCCGCCCTGGGCATGGCCCCGGACTCGAGCAGCACGCCGAACTCGTCGCCCCCCAGGCGGGCCACGGTGTCCCCCGGCCGGGTCGAGGCCGTGATGCGGTGCGCCACGGCCACGAGCACCTCGTCGCCGGCCGGGTGCCCCAGGCTGTCGTTGATCATCTTGAAGTCGTCGAGGTCGAGGAACAGCACCGCCACCGGTCCGTCGCGGCGACGGCCCTGGTCGAGGGCGTGGGTGACCCGGTCCAGGAACAGGGCCCGGTTGGCCAGTCCGGTGAGCGAGTCCCGGAAGGCCTGGCGGTGCAGCTCGCGCTCGAGGGCGCGGCGCACGGTGACGTCCCGGCTGTTGAGCACGAGCGCCTCCACCTCGGGGTCGTCGGTGAGGTTGGTGACGGTGGTGTCCACGTCGCGCCACGTCCCGTCGGCGTGGCGCACCCGGCACTCCAGGACGGCGGTGGCCGCCCGCCCCCCGGCCAGGACCTTCTCGATGACGGCCCGGGCGGCGGCGAAGTCGTCGCCGTGGATCACGAGGCGCAGTCGCCGTCCCACCTGGTCCTCGGGGGCGCGTCCCAGGATGGAGCGCACGCTCGGACTCTGGTAGCGGACGATGCCGTCCGCCCCGAGGAGGGTGACCACGTCGGTGGAGTTCTGGACGAGGGAGCGGAAGCGCCGCTGGCTGCGGGCCTCGGCCCGCTCGGCCGTGGCCTCCAGGCCCTGGAGGGCCAGGCCCATGTGCGAGCACAGCGCGTCCAGCACGGCGCCCTCCGCCCCGCAGCGCCCGCTCGACCCGATCACGAGCTCGCCCGCCCGCCGGGTGCCGGCCACGACGGGGAGGGAGCGGCACGCCCCGGGGCCGAGCGCCGGCCGCGGCGCCCCCGGGGGTGCCGCCGGGGCGGCGCCGGGCCCGTCGCCGGGGGCGCCGGGGGCCCAGGGGTGGGCGCCGGGGGCCCAGGGGCAGGCCCCCGCCGTGGCCAGGACCCGGCCCCCGGCTCGGGTGTCGCCCACGTAGGCCGCCCACGACCCGGGGTCGCCCGAGAGCTTGACGGCGGCCCGCACGGCGGCGTCGGCCACGGCCCCCGCGTCGCCGGCGGCCACGAAGGCCACGGCCACGTCGGTGAGGGCCCGCTGGCGCCGCACCGAGCCCGCCAGGCTGCGGTTGGAGGCGTCGAGGGCCCGGGTGATGAGCACCAGGCGCACGAGGACCAGCCCGAACATGACCATCGAGGCCACCGCCAGCAGCACCACGGTGCCGCCCAGGTGGCCCTGGAGGCCCTCCACCACCAGGGTGGCGGGCGACACCGCCGTGGCCAGTCCCAGGAGGACGAGGGCCAGGCGGGTGCGCACGGGGGTGTCCTCGGGGACGGCCTCGGACAGCCGGGCCATGGAGGGGTGCAGGGCCGTGGCCCCGGCCAGGCCGTAGGAGGCGAGGTAGGCCAGGGTGAGGATGCCCGGGGACCCACCCCCCCCGTGCAGGGCCATGAGGGAGCCCACGGCGTCGGCCACCAGCATGACGGCGACGCCCCCGGCCACCAGGTGCAGGCTGGGGATGGACTCCCCCCGGGCCAGGAGCAGGCGCACCACCACGGCCACGAGGAGCAGGTCGAGCACGGGGTAGGCCATGGAGACGACCCGCCCCGCCCCCGACAGGGAGGTGCTGTGGGCGTAGGGGTCGAGAAGGAACACCCACGCCAGCACCCCCACCCCGATGGCCACCATGGACCCGTCCAGGACGGTGAGGGCGTCGGCGCCGCGCGACCGGTGGCGCACGAAGAGCACCAGGCCCAGGGCCATGGCCGGGTAGCTGGCCAGGTAGAAGGCGTCGGCGGCCGAGGGCATGGGGACCGTGGGCGACGACCGCAGGTACAGGTCGCTGGTCACGTCGCCCGCCACGTCGAGGACCAGGCCGGCCCCGAGCGCCACCCAGGGGGCGAGGGAGGCGGGCCGGTGCATCCGGACCCCGGCCACCAGGGCCACCACGGCCGAGACGCCGATCACGTGGGCGACGACGCGCTGCGCCTCACCGGCGGTGACGGCCGTCCCCACGGGGGCGGCGACCGCCAGGGTGGCGAGGTAGATCCACCATGCCCGCTTCGCACCTGTCGACCTCAAGGGTCACGGCATCGACGGGCGGGGCGCCCCGGCTGAGCAGGAAGGGTCGCTCGGCGCCGCCATCGGGACCAAGGTCCGCCCCCGCCCGGCCGCGGTGGCGGGGGCGCCTCTCCCTAGGGGTGGGTCATCTCCTCGGGCCGCACGGCCCGGTCGAACTCCTCGCCCGTCAGGTGGCCGAGGGACAGCGCCGCCTGGCGCAGGGTCGTGCCCTCGGCGTGGGCCTTCTTGGCCACCTCGGCCGCCTTGTCGTAGCCGATGAGGGGGTTGAGCGCCGTCACCAGCATGAGCGAGTCCTGGAGGTGGCGGGCGATCTGGGCCCGGTCGGGCTCCAGGCCCTCCACGCAGAAGCGGCGGAAGGCCCGGCAGGCGTCGGCCAGGAGCGTGACGGAGTGCAGCACGTTGTGGATGATGACCGGCTTGCACACGTTGAGCTCGAGGTTGCCCCGGCTCCCCGCCACGGCCACGGCGGCGTCGTTGCCCATGACCTGGATGCAGACCATGATCATGGCCTCGCACTGGGTGGGGTTCACCTTCCCCGGCATGATCGAGGAGCCCGGCTCGTTGGGGGGCAGGACGAGCTCGCCCAGCCCGCTGCGGGGGCCCGAGCCCAGCCAGCGGATGTCGTCGGCGATCTTGGTGAGCGACACCGCCAGGGTGCGCAGGGAGGCGCTGGCCTGGACCAGGGCGTCGTGGGCGGCCAGGGCGGCGAACTTGTTGGGTGCCGAGACGAAGGGCAGTCCCGTGAGGGCGGCGATGTGGCTGGCGGCACGGTCCCCGAAGTCGGGGTGGGTGTTGAGCCCCGTCCCCACCGCCGTCCCGCCCAGGGCCAGCTCGTAGAGATCGGGCAGGCAGCCCTCGAGGCGCCGGAGGTCGGCGTCGAGCTGGGCCACGTAGCCCGAGAACTCCTGCCCCAGGGTGAGGGGCACGGCGTCCATGAGGTGCGTCCGGCCGATCTTCACGATGGGGGCGAAGACCTCGGCCTTCTCGGCCAGGGCCTGGCGCAGGGCCTCCACGGCGGGCAGGAGGTTGGCCCCGATCTCCTCGGCCGCGGCGATGTGCATGGCGGTGGGGAAGGTGTCGTTGGAGGACTGCGACATGTTGACGTGGTCGTTGGGGTGGACGGGCTGCTTCGACCCGAGCTCCCCCCCGGCCAGCTCGATGGCGCGGTTGGCGATGACCTCGTTGGCGTTCATGTTGGTCTGGGTGCCGCTCCCGGTCTGCCACACCCGGAGGGGGAAGTGGTCATCGAGAACCCCTTCGGTGACCTCCCGGGCGGCGCGCACGATCAGGTCGGCCAGGGCCGGATCGAGCTTGCCCAGCTCGGCGTTGGTGAGGGCCGATGCCTCCTTCAGGATGCCGATGGCCCGCACCACGGAACGGGGCATGGTGTCGGCGCCGATGGAGAAGTGCACCAGCGACCGGGCCGTCTGGGCCCCCCAGTACCGGTCGGCGGGGACCTCGATGGGGCCCATGGAATCGGTCTCGATGCGTGTCGTCACCCCGTCACCTCCACCTCGACGCTACCGGGTCGGCACCGGCCCACCCCATCCCGGCCGGGCCCATCAGGACCGTTCGAGATGGGCCCGGACGGAGGCGCCGTCCTCGCTCACCCAGCCCTTGGCCCGGGCGTAGTCGAGCATCCCGGCGAAGGCGGTCTCCCACCCCACCCCCCCCCCCCCCCCCCCCC
>DATJOV010000176.1:0-3619 GCA_035506735.1 Acidimicrobiales bacterium
CCGAGCAGGTTGCCCACCCCCAGGCGCTCGATCTCGGCCTCGAGCACCTCGGTCACCGTGGCCGGCGACCCCACGATGGCGTAGCGACCCTCCACCACCTCGTCCCAGCTGCGCAGGTTGAGGGCGAAGGTCCCGGCGTTCTTCATGATGTTCTCGACCGAGCGCACCGAGGTGTAGCCGGGGGGCGAGATGTTGATGCCGGGCAGGAGCCGCCGCACGAAGTACCAGAAGTGCTCCTCGTAGCGGCGCCGGGCCTCGGCGTCGCTCTCGGCCACGAACACCGGCACCAGCCAGCCCAGCTGCAGGGGGTCGGCCTCGTAGCCGGCGTCGGCGCAGGCCTGGCGCAGCATGGTGAACATGCGCTCGAAGACCGAGATGTGGAAGTAGGGGATGCCCATGTAGGCGTAGCGGTGGCGGGCCACGAACTCGAGGGTCTCGAGCGAGCCCACCCCGGGGATCCAGATCTCGGGGTGGGGCTGCTGCACGGGGCGGGGCCAGGTGTTGACGTAGCGCAGCTTGTAGTGCTTGCCGATGAATTCGAAGGGCCCGGGCTCGGTCCAGGCCCGGAGGATGAGGTCGTGCGCCTCGTAGAAGCGCTCCCGGGCGTGGGCCGGGTTGAGCGAGAACGAGTAGTACTCCGGTCCCCCGCCCACCACCATGCCGGCGATGAGGCGGCCCCCGCTCAGGCAGTCGATCATGGCGAACTCCTCGGCCACCCTGGTCGGCGGGTCGTAGAGGGGCAGGGCGTTGCCCACCACGGCGATCCGCACCCGCGACGTCTGGCGGGCCAGCACGCTGGCGATCAGGTTGGGCGAGGGCATGATCCCGTAGGCGTTCTGGTGGTGCTCGTTGACGCACACCCCGTCGAAGCCGAGCTCCTCGGCGTAGACGAGGTCGTCGATGTAGCGGTGGTAGAGCGCTCCCCCCAGGACAGGGTCGAAGAAGGTGTTGGGGCAGGTCACCCAGGCCGGCCCCTCGTAGTCGGGGGGCAGTCCCGGATAGGGCATCAGGTGGAAGCTGAAGAACCGCACCGCACCTCCTCGCTCACCCCCGGCCGGGGTCGGCCCCCCCGGACCGGGCCGCCGCCTCGAAGGCCCCGTAGCCGGTGCGCTCGAGCTCGTCGGCCAGCTCGGGACCGCCGCTGGCCACGATGCGCCCCTGCACCAGGACGTGCACGGCGTCGGGCCGCAGCACGGCCAGCAGGCGCCGGTAGTGGGTGATCGCCAGCACCCCGAGGCCCCACTCCTCGATCCCCTGCCGGACACGGCGGGCCACATCACGCAGGCCGTCGACGTCGAGACCGGAGTCGAGCTCGTCCAGGACGGCCACGGCGGGGCGGCGTAGGGCCAGCTGCAGGGTCTCGCTGCGCTTGCGCTCCCCCCCCGACAGGTCGACGTTGACGGGGCGGGCCAGGAACCCCGCCTCGAGGCCCACCCGGGCCGCCTCGGCCGCGGCGTCGGCCACGTCGCCCCCGACGGCACGCAGGACGTCCTCGAGAGCGACGCCGGGCACCTCGGTGGGGTCCTGGGGGGCCAGGAACAGCCCCAGGCGGGCCCGGCGCCACGGCGGCTCGGCCAGGAGGTCGTGGCCGTCCAGGGTGACCGAGCCACCGAGCACCTGGTAGCGGGGCTTGCCCATGAGGACGTGGGCCAGGGTGCTCTTCCCCGACCCGTTGGGGCCCATCACGGCGTGGACCTCGCCGCTGCGCACCGTCATGTCGATGCCGGTCAGCACCTCGAGCCCGTCCACCCCGGCGCGCAGGTCCCGCACCTCGAGCACGTGCCCGGCGCCGGGCACCCCGGCCGGGGCGCTCACCGGGCCGCCTCGGGGGCCCTCACGGCACGTCCACCATGACGTCGTCCCCCTCGAGGTGCACGCGGAACACGGGCACGGGCCTGGTGGCGGGGAGCGAGCGCGCCTCCCCCGTGCGCAGGTCGAACATCGAGCCGTGCTTCCAGCACTCGATCTCGCACTCCTCCACCAGGACCTCGCCCTCCGAGAGCGAGTAGTCCTCGTGGCTGCAGGTGTCGCCCACGGCGTGGAAGCCGTCGTCCACCCGCACCAGGGCGATGCGCACGCCGCCCACCTCGAAGCACCGGGCCGTCCCGACCTCGAGCTCGTCGCGCCCGCACAGGCGCACCGACTCAGCCACGGTGGCCGCCGATGGGATCCTGGCGCTGCGAGGGGAGACGGCCGGCCAGGCGCCGGTCCACGGCCTCCTCCAGCCACGCCCCCACCCCCGGGACCGGGGCCCGCCGGGCCAGATCGGCGAAGAAGCCCGCCACGACGAGGCGCTCCGCCGCGGCGGGCTCGATCCCCCGGCTCTCGAGGTAGTAGCGCTGCTCGTCGTCGATGGGTCCCACCGTCGAGGCGTGGCTGCAGCGGACGTCGTTCTCGTCGATGTCGAGGTTGGGCACCGAATCGGCGTGGGCGCCCTCCGACAGGACCAGGTTGTTGTTGGTCTGCAGGGCGTTGGCCCCCTTGGCCCCGGCGCGGATGCGGATGAGCCCGCTGTAGACCGAGCGGGCCGTGTCGGCCACGGCCCCCTTGAACAGCAGCTCGCTCTCGGTGCGGGGGGCGTGGTGGTCCTGCAGGGTGCGGAAGTCGTGCACCTGGTGGCCCGTCCCCAGGTAGGCGGCCAGGAGGGCGCTGCGCCCGGCCTGGCCGGCGAGGTCGGAGTCGGTGCGGACCCGGGCGTAGGCGCCGCCCAGGCCGACCGTGAACGCGCCCAGGGTGGCGTCGCGTCCCACCCGGCTGGCATGCACCGCCAGGCAGGTGGCCCCGTCGTCGAGGACCTGGAGGTTGGCGTAGCGCAGGCGGGCGTCGTCGCCCACCTCGAGCTCGGTCACGGGGACGACGAGGCTGCGGCACCCGCCCGCGTCGGCGGCCCCGGCCGCCCGCCCGGCCCGGGCCCCGGGACCGCTCAGGACCACCTCGACCACGGTGGCCTGGCCCGAGCGGCCCACCTCGACCACGGTGCGGGGGAAGGCCGACACCCCGGGGGCACCGTTCCCGGCCGCCGATGGAGCGGGATCGACCACGTGGAGCACCACCACCGGGTCGGCCACCACCGTCGCGGCGGACACCGTGACCACCACGGCGTCGGCCACGAAGGCCTCGGCCAGGGCGTCGAAGCCGCCCGCCCCGGGGACCAGCCGGCCAAGGCCGGCCGGGGCCGCCGTGACGCGCCGGGCCGCCGTCACCCGCAGGCCGGACGGGGCCCCGGCAGCCGGCTCCACGAGCTCCACCGCCCCGTTGCGGGTCACCACCAGGGCGCTGCGGGGACCGAGGGTGTCGGCCACGGGGCGCGCCGCCGCCACCGTGGCGGCCGCCGCGCCCGGGTCGGGGCGGGGCGGGGCGTAGGCGTCCAGGTCGAAGCGGTCGATGCCGCTGTAGCGCCACAGCTCGTCCGCCTCGCTCGGCAGGGACGAGGCGGCGAAGCGCTCCCAGGCGTCCCCCCTGCGCCGTGCCAGCCAGTCCGGCCCACCCAGGGCCGAGGAGGCGTCAGCGGTGAAGGTGGTTGTCAGGGGTCTCCCTCTCTGGGATGGGCAGCTGGCCGGGCCGGCCCGGTGGTTCCGGCCACGGCGGCCACGATTCTACCGGCCGGCCCCCCCCCCCC
>DATJOV010000177.1:0-2633 GCA_035506735.1 Acidimicrobiales bacterium
CGCCCCCCGTCCCCGGTGAGGTGTCGTCGGAAGCCGTCGACGGTGGCTTCGACCACACGGTCGTGGCCCCAGCGCAACAGCGGATGGGCGGCGCGGGCTGCCAGCCGCATGGCCCGCGTCCGCATCTCGATGGTCCACGCCACCTCGGCCCGGGTGCCGCCTTCGACGTCGTGCAGCACCAGGTGGGCGGGCCCCTCGATGTCGCCGCCCACGGTGGCATCGATGCTCGTGGGCGGGTCACAGGCGTCGATCTCGACCCGCACCCGCATGGTGTAGGGCACCGGGGGCACCACCACCCCCCGCAGCACCGCACCAGGGACGATGCGACCCCCGTCGAGTCGGAACTCGCGCAGCCACGCCCACCACGTCTCGAAGCGCTCACCCCGCTCGATGGCTCGCCACACCACGGCCGGGGGTACGGCCAGGGTGAAGCTGCCCCGGTAGTCGATGACGTAGGGCGACCGGGCCACGACCCCCCCGGTCAGGCCGGCTCGTGCGGATAGGTCCCTCGGCACGACCGACACCACCGCTCGACGGCGGCCACCGTCGACGACCCGTCCACGGTGCCGTCCTCGTCCATGGTGAGGTACACGCGGTGCACCGGCTCGAGGTCGTCGTCGGGAGCCCCGCAGCTCTGGCAGGTGTCCTGCGGTGGCGGCCCGGTCGATGCCATGGGTCTCCCCTCGGTCACAACGCGGCCGCGACGGTACACTTGGAGCACACATCCGGTCCCGACGCCGCCGGCAGCCCGAACGGGCGCTGGACGGCAAGGAGGCCATCATGGCTGCTGCGAAAACGCCCGGCGGCGGGCCCGCCGGCAAGGTCACCGTCCCCGGCGTGCGGTCCCGCAAACGGGCCCAGGGAGCCGAGCCCCTGGTCATGCTCACCGCCTACGACACCCCCGGGGCCCGTATCGCCGACGCCGCCGGCGTCGACCTCATCCTGGTGGGCGACTCGGTGGCCAACACCGTGCTCGGCCACCCCGACACCCTGCACGTGGACGTCGCCGTGATGGCCCACCACGTGGCGGCGGTGGGCCGGGCCGCACCCCGGGCCCTGGTGGTGGGGGACATGCCGTGGATGAGCTACCACGTGTCGGTGGAGGAGACGCTGCGCAACGCGGCCACGCTCATCCGGGCCGGGGCCGAGACCGTCAAGCTCGAGGGCGGCCGGGTCCGGGTTCCCATGGTCGAGGCCCTGGTGGCGGCCGAGATTCCGGTCATGGGGCACCTCGGGCTGACCCCGCAGTCCGTGCACGCCATGGGCGGCTACCGGGTCCAGGCCAAGCAGGCCGCCGCCGCCGCCGCCCTGGTGGAGGACGCCCGGGCCCTGGCGGCGGCGGGCTGTTTCGCCCTGGTGCTCGAGGGTGTCCCCGACGTGGTGGCCTCCCGGGTCACCGACGAGGTGGAGGTGCCCACCATCGGGATCGGGGCGGGGGCGGCCTGCGACGGCCAGGTCCTGGTCTTCCACGATCTGCTCGGTCTGGGCGAGGGTCCGGCCCCCAAGTTCGTGCGGCGCTACGCCGACCTGCGGGGGGCGGCCGTCGAAGCCGCCGCCACCTGGGTGGCCGACGTGCGCTCCGGGGCCTTCCCCTCGGACGCCGAGACCTACCACCTCCCCGCCGCGGCGGGCGACGGGGGACGCTGACCCACCCGTCGGTTACCATGACCGGCGGCCCGGACGGGGGGAACCCGGCCGGCCCCGACATAACCCTGCTCCGCCCCGAGGGTGGGGCCCCGCCACCCAGTGCCGGGTCCAGAGGGAGGTGAGCCGCGCGTGCGGCCCTACGAGACGATGGTCATCTTCGACCCCGAGGTCGAGGAATCGCAGGTCCAGGAGGTGCTCGACCGGGCCCTCGAGGTGGTCCGGTCCAACGGCGGCACCCCGGGGGCCGTCGACCGGTGGGGGAAGCGGACCCTCGCCTACGAGATGAACAAGAAGCGTGAGGGCTATTACGTGGTGGCCGAGTTCACCGCCGAGCCCAAGGCGTCCGCCGAGCTCGACCGGTTCCTGGTGCTGGCCGACGAGGTGATGCGCCACAAGATCATCCGGTTGCCCGACAAGGTCGCCGGCCGGCCCCGCCCCAAGGCGGGGGCCGCCGGCCCCCGGGCCCCCGGGTCCAAGCCATCGACCGGGCCCAGAGAGCCCGCCCGGTCCCGGGGCCCCGCCCGGGACACCGAGCGGCCCTCGGGCTGAACTGCGGAGGAAAGAACCATGGCGAACGGCAACACCGTCGTGCTCGTCGGCAACATCACGCGCGACCCCGAGCTGCGCTTCACCCCCACCGGCCAGGCCACGGCCACCTTCGGGCTGGCCGTCAACCGCCGCTGGCAGAACCGCCAGACCCAGGAGTGGGAGGAGGCCACCTCGTTCTTCGACGTGGTGTGCTGGCGGGAGATGGCCGAGAACGCGGCCGAGAGCCTGGCCCGGGGATCGCGGGTCATCGTCACGGGCCGCCTGGACCAGCGGTCGTGGGAGAACCAGGAGGGCGAGAAGCGCTCCAAGATCGAGGTCACCGCGGACGAGATCGGTCCCAGCCTGCGCTGGGCCACGGCCCAGGTGACGAAGAACGAGCGTCGCGGTCCGGGCGAGGGTGCCCCCGCCCCCCGCCAGACGGCGGCGGCCCCGGCCGG
>DATJOV010000178.1:0-9691 GCA_035506735.1 Acidimicrobiales bacterium
TCCTGCCTTCTGGGAGCACCCTGAGTGAGAACGCCGCTCGGCGGGCCGGCACCGCACGGGGGACGGGGAGGCTCAGGTGGTCGGCCGCCGGGCCAGGACGAACCACCCCGTCTCGTCCCGGGCCGCCTCCACCACGAGCCCCTCGGCCGCGAACCAGGGGGCCAGGTCCTCCCACACGTAGCGGTGCTCGACGGGGGCGCTCAGGCGGTCGAAGGTGTCGAGCATGAGGCTGCGCAGGGGGGTGCCCCGGTAGCTGGCCATGGGCAGGCGGGCCAGGGGGCCGATCCCGAGGCGCTCCCCCGCCGATCCCAGCCCCACCACGCCGACCCACAGGGCCAGCGCCACCGGGGCGCTCAGGACCCGCAGGAGCCGGTGGGGCAGGCGCACCGTGACCCGCCGCAGCTGGGCGGCGGCGGCCAGGGCCCCGGCCCGGAGCCCGGCCCGGGCCGGGCGGCCGTAGAGGTAGACGAGGATGCGGCCCCCCGGCGCCAGCAGCCGGACGAGGGAGGCGAAGCCGGCCCGGGGGTCCTCGAGGTGGTGCAGCACCCCCAGGCTGAGCACGAGGTCGAGGCTGCCGGGGGCGACCGGCGCCCGGCGCAGGTCGCTGCGCACCACCACCACGTTGTCGAAGGGGGCGAGGTTGCGGGCCGCCGCCTCCACCGCGCTCGACCCGTCCAGGGCCACCAGGGCGGCGAGATGGGGGGCCACGAATCGGGTGTAGCGACCCTTGCCGCAGCCGGCGTCGAGGCCGGTGCCCCCGGCCAGCGAGGACAGGTCGAGGTCGCGGAAGTACACCTCGGCGAAGCCGGCGTCCTCGTCCCGCACGTCGTCGAAGGCGTTCCACTCGTAGCCGAAGCTCTCGAAGGTGCGCGCCGTGGTGCTGTCGGGGGCGGCCTCCCCCGACAGGTCGAGATAGCCCCGCGTCACCGGGAAGCGATGGCCCCGCCCGCACACCACGTCGCCGGCCAGCCCGGTGTCCCCGCCGGCGGGGCCGGGGTCGCCGGCCCCGGGGTCCGCACCGCCCCCGTCGGCGAGGGCGCTCCCGCAGCGCGGGCACACGAGCAACGCCAGCAGTCGAGGCTGGAGCACCGGACCCCCCCGCTGGTTCTCCCCCGTCACGGCCGCCCCACACTACCCCCCGCATCGGGAGGTCCCCCGAGGGTGCCCTTGTATCCTCCCCGAGCGTGCGCATCCTGACGGTGGCCAACCATCTGGGTGCCCGGGGGGGACTCGAGCGCACCCAGCTCACCAACTGCCGGGCCCTGGCGGCCCGCGGCCACCGGGTGGACCTGCTCTACGTGAGCGCCGGCGACTTCGCCGACGAGTGGCGGGCCTTCGCCGGCACCATGGTCCAGACGCCGGGCACCCTCCCCCGCCGCCGTCGTCCCCTGGGCTCGGCCGCGGCGGTGGCCCGGGCCGTGGCGGCCGGGAGGCGCCTGCGCCCCGACGTGCTGTACGTGTACCGCTACTGGGACCTCCCCTACGCCGCCGCCGTGCGGGGCGTGGCGGGGGTGCCCGTCGTCTACCACCTGTGCCTCCCGCCCCCGGTGTCGGTGCCGGGCTGGCTGGAGCTGTCCCTGCGCCGGGTGGACCGCACCCTGTCGGTGTCGCGCGACACCGCCGCCCGGTGGGAGGCCACCGGGCTGGGCTCGGCCCGCACCGAGGTCGTCCTGACCGGGATCGACCTCGACCGCTACGTGCCGGCCGACCCGCGCGGGCGCGCCGCGGCCCGGGCCGGGCTGGGCCTGGGGGCCGACGACGTGCTCGTCCTCTACGCCGGGCGCATCGGGCGCGAGAAGGGCGTCGACGTGCTGGTGCGGGCCTTCGCCGCCGTGCACGGGGCCGAGCCGGCGGCCCGGCTGGTGGTGGTGGGCTCGCCCTCGCTCGGCGCCGACCCGGCCGACTCGGCCCGCTACGAGGCCGAGCTGCGGGCGTCGGCCGGGACGCTGCCCGTCACCTTCGCCCCGGCCCAGCACGACGTGGTCCCGCTCCTCCAGAGCGCCGACGTGGCCGTCGTCCCCAGCCTGTGGCCCGAGCCCCTGTCGCGCTCGCTCATGGAGCCGCTGGCGTGCGGGGTGCCGGTGGTGGCCACCGACGTGGGGGGCAACCCCGAGATCCTGCGCGGATGGCTGGCCCCCAACCTGGTGCCGGCGGGCGACCCCGAGGCCCTGGCGGCCCGGGTGCTGGCCGTGGCCCGGTGGCGCCGGGACCAGCCCGACCTGGGGCGGCGCTGCCGGGACGAGGCCGAGGCCCGCCTGTCGCTGCGGGCCGAGACCGACGCCATCGAGGCCGCCATGGCGGCGCTCGGTCCCCTGCCTCAGCCCCGGCGGTGGCGCCAGGCCTCGGCCAGCGAGGCCACGTCGTGGGGGTAGACGCCGTGGTACGGGTGGAAGAGGCGCCGTCCCCCGGGGCGGTGGGCCTCGGCCCACACCACCGAGGGCCGCACCGGGGTGGGCCAGGCGTGCACCAGCTTCTCGGCGCGGGGGGCGGCGGCGGTGGCGGGCTCCTCGGGCCACCACGGGCGGAAGCACGTGTCGGGCACGAGGGGGACGCCGAAGACCTGGGTGTAGATGGGCAGCTTGTACTCGAGGAAGCCGAGCTCGGGCCGGTCGATCCCGGCGTAGCGCTCCATGAAGCCCCGGGGTGCGACGACGCCGATGAACTGACAGCACAGGGGGTCCTCGACCGGGCCGAAGGCGGCCGTGACGTGGGCCAGGAACTCGAGGTACTCGGCCCGCCGGTCGCCGCGCACCCACTGCCACCACGCCTCCACCTGGCGCACGGGGCGCACGCCCGAGACGAGCATGTCGCCCGGTCCCATGGGGGGCAGGAGGCGGGCCAGGGGGGCCACCACCACCAGGTCCCACTGGGCCAGGAACACCGAGTCCCACCCCAGGGCGCCACCGCGCTCGGTGAACCAGCGGCTCAGCATGATGTCGCCGTGGCGCCACTTCCAGCCCGGGTCGCTGTCGTCGGGGAAGGCCCAGAAGTCGTCGAGCCACGGGGCCAGGGCGCTCCGGAAGCGCGCCGCCTCGGCGGGCGGTCCGCCGTAGACGCCGTACAGGGCGGTCCCGGGGTTGCGCTTGCGCAAGAGGCGCAGGCGGTTGGTGCACAGCGCCACGTCCCGGTAGAACCAGAACACCACGGCGAGCTGCACCGAGCGAGCATAGCGACCGACCTCGCGCCGGCGGCCGGGGGACGCCGGTGACCGAGGCGCCGGCGCCGGTGGTGTGGGCCTACTGGGAGGACGGGCCGCGCGCGGCGCGCTCGGCCTATCTCGACCTGTGCATCGAGACCATCGCCCGCCACGCGCCCCCCCTCGAGCTGCGCGTCCTGGCGCGCCACGATGCCGTGACGTGGCTCCCCGATCTCGACGTCGAGCGGTGGGAGTCCCTGCCCGCCCCCAACTACCGCTCCGACTACGTCCGCTCCCGCCTCCTCCAGCGCCACGGGGGGATCTGGATCGACGTCGACACCGTGGCGCTGGCCCCGCTGGTGGGACTGCTCGACGCCCTCGACGACACCGGGGTGGTGTGCTTCGGCCGCGAGCTGGGGCGCTTCTTCGGCGGTCTGTGCGCCGCCGCCCCGGGGACGGCCTTCGTGGACCGCTGGGCCGCCGATCAGGACCGCATGCTCGAGCGCCACCGCGACTGGGGCCAGCTCCACTACGCCGCCCTGGCCCAGGACGTCACCTGGGCCCTGGCCCGCGACCTGCCCTGGAAGGCCCTGCCCCTGGAGAAGGTGGCCCCCATCTCGTGGTACGAGTGGCGGCGCTTCTTCTCCCGGGTGGAGTCGCCCCGGCGCGTGCTGGCCGGGACCCCCCTCACGGTGGTGCTGTGGAACGCCGTCATGGCGCCGCGCCTGCGGCCCCGCACCCGCCAGGACCTGTTGCGCAGCCACATGCTCCTGGCCCGCCTGCTGCGCATCGGGCTGGGGACGTCCACGGTGGAGGACGAGGAGGACGCCTGGACGCGCCTGCACGGGCTGTCGGCCCTGCGCTTCTCGCGCCGGGGCCAGGGCATCGAGGCCGCCCTGCGCCGGGGACGGCGGCGCTGGGCCGGCGGGGGCGGGACGCCGTGAGCGGGCTGCGGGTGCAGGCCATCGTGTCGGGGCGCCTGGCCGCCTCGAGCCGGTTCCGGGTGCTGCAGCACGTGGGCCCCCTGGCCGCCCTGGGGATCGAGGTGCGGGTGGCCGTGCCGCGCGTCTCGAAGTACGCCGCCGTGCCCGCCTCCTTCGGTCGCGCCCCGGGGGCGGGCCCGCTCCTCGAGGCCGCCATGGCCGGGGTCAAGGTGGCGGCCCGGGTCCCCGCCGCCCTGCGCTCGTGGACGGCGGCCGTCACCTGGCTCGAGCGCGAGCTGCTCCCCGGCCGCCGCACCCTCGAGCCGGCCCTGCACCGTCCCGTGGTGTTCGACGTGGACGACGCCATCTGGCTCCTGTCCCCCGGGCACGAGCGCGCCGCGCGCGCCATGGCCCGGCGCGCCGCCTGCGTGGTGGCGGGCAACGACTTCCTGGCCGAGTGGTTCGCGGCGGCGGGAGCGGCGGTGGAGCGGGTCCCCACCGCCGTCGACACGACGCGCTTCGTCCCCGTGCCGCACCAGGCCGACTCCTTCGTCATGGGCTGGACGGGGTCGGGACCGAGCCTGCGCTACCTGCATGCCGTGGCGCCGGCGTTGCGGCGCGTCCTCGAGGCGGTGCCCCAGGCCCGGCTGGTGGTGGTGTCGGACACCTTCATCGACCTCGGGCTCCCACCCGGGCGGGTCGAGCGCGTGCGGTGGAGCCCGGCCGTGGAGGCCGACGCCGTGGGACGCTTCGACGTGGGCCTCATGCCCCTCGGCCCCGGTCAGTGGGCCCGGGGCAAGTGCGCCTTCAAGATGCTGCAGTACATGGCGTGCGCCGTGCCCAGCGTGGTCACGCCGGTGGGCATGAACGCCGAGATCCTGGCCACCGACGAGGTGGGCCTGGCCGCCACCACCGAGGACGAGTGGGTGGAGGCGCTCCTGGCGCTCCAGCGCGACCCCGGGGGCGCCGCCGCCCTGGGGAAGCGGGGCCGGGCCCTGGCCGAGCGCAGCTTCGCCGTGCCAGTGGTGACACGGCGCCTGGCCGACGTCATGACCCGGGTCCGGTGACCGCGCCGTGGTGAGCGACGCCGGGGTGAGCGACGCCGGTGTGGGCGGGACCGGGACGGGGCGTCCCGTGACGGTGGTGGTGGTGGCCTACGGCGACCCCGACGACCTCGGGGTGTGCCTGGGCGCCCTCGAGGGTCGCTACCCCGCCATCGTGGTGGACAACGCCTCGTCCCCGGCCACCCGGGCCGTGGCGGAAGGGGCGGGCGCCACCTACGTCGATCCCGGGGACAACCTCGGCTTCGCCGCCGCCGTCAACCGGGCCCTGGCCCGTTGCGACCTGCGCCGGGGCGACGTGCTCCTGCTCAACCCCGACGCCGTGGTGGCACCGGCCACCGTGGCCCACCTGGCGGGCGCCCTCGACGACGGCCCCACCGTGGCCTGCGCCGCCCCGGCCCAGCACCGCCCCGGCACCACGGCACCGGCCACGGTGTGCTGGCCCTTCCCCACCCCGGGCGGGGCCTGGGCCGAGGCGGTGGGCCTGGGCCGCTTCCTGGGCGACGCCGGCTACGTCATCGCCTCGGTCCTGGCCCTGCGGGGCGAGGCCCTCCTCGACGTGGGGGGGTTCGACGAGGGGTTCTTCCTCTACGCCGAGGAGGCCGACTGGGAGCGGCGCGCCACCCGGCGGGGATGGACGGTGGCCTACCGCCCCGAGGTGGAGGCCACCCACCGGGGGGCGGCCACCGACGCCGACCCCGAGCGGCGCCGGGTGCGCTTCCACGCCGGGGTGGAGACCTACGTGCGCAAGTGGCACGGGGCGGCGGGGTGGCGCTCGTACCAGGCGGCCACCGTCCTCACCGCCCTGCGCCGGGCCCTCCTGTCGCGCTCGGCGGCCCAGCGGCGGGCCTCGCTGCGCCTGGCCCGCCTGTACGCCGCCGGCCCCCGGGCCGTGGCGGCCCGGGCGGGCTTCGTCCCGGCCCGCCCCCACCACGTGCCCGACCTGGGGAGCGCCGGGGGGGAGGGGCTGTGACCGGGACCGGCCCGGCCCGCGTCCTGTTCGTGGACAGCTCGGGCTACGAGGACCTGGGCGGGGCCTCCACCGTCCTCGACGAGCTCATCCGGCGCGTCGACCGGGGCCGCTTCGTCCCGGCCCTGGCCTGCCTGTCGCCCGGTCGGTGGCCCGAGCTGGTGCGCTCCCGGGGGACCCCGGCCTACAGCTTCCCCCGGTCGCGCCTGCGCTCGCCCCGCAACCTGGCCACCCTGGTGGGCGGCCTGGCCCGCCTGATCCGGGCCCGGGACATCGACCTGGTCCACGCCAGCGAGAACACGGCCCTCCTCTACGCCACCCTGGCGGCCCGCCTCACGGGGACGCCGGTGCTGTGGCACATCCACTCACCCCTCCAACCCCGGGCCCGCACGGAGCGGGCCGTGGCGGCGGTCCTGCACCGGCTCCCCCCGGCCCACATCGTCTTCACCTCGGACGGGGCCCGCCGACGGTCGGTGGCATTCGGGGGCGTGCCCTCCACCGTGATCCCCCCCGGGGTGGACGTGGCGGCGCGTGCGGGGGGCGACGGGGTCCGGGCCCGGGCCGCCTTCGGCATCCCGGCGACGGCGCCCCTCGTCACCATGTTCGCCCGCATCGAGCCCATGAAGGGGCAGATCGATCTGGTGCGGGCGCTCGGGATCGTGGGGAAGACGCACCCCGATCTCCACGCCGTGCTGTGCGGCCCCCCCGACCGCGCCTCGCGCTACTGGGCCCGGCTCCAGGAGCTGGCGGCCGAGCTGGCGCTGGGGCCGCGCCTGCAGTTCCCCGGGGACGTCCGCCCGCCCCTCAAGGACGATCTGGTGGCCGCCTCCGACGTGGTGGCCCACCCCTCGCTGGCCGAGTCGTTCGGTCTGGCCGTCCTCGAGGCCATGGCGGCGGGCAAGGCCGTGGTGGCGGGGGCGACCGACGGGCCCCGTCTGCTCATCGAGGACGGCCGTGACGGCGTGCTCGTGCCCCCCGGTGACGTCGACGCCCTGGCCGGCGCCCTGGCACGCCTGCTCGACGACCCGGACCGGCGCGCCGCCATGGGGGCGGCGGCTGCCGTCGCCGCCCGGGCCCACGGTGTGGAGCCGATGGTGGAGCGCTTCGAAGCGGTGTGGGACGGGATCCTGGCGCAGCGGCGCCGGCGCTGAGGGCGCCCGGGGGCCGGTCCTCAGTCCCGGTGCGGGCCGCCGCCCACGCGCCGTCCGAGGAAGGGGATGCGCCGGCGCAGGCGGACGTAGCGCATGTAACGGGCGTAGAGCTCCTCGTACTGGCGGCGCTGGGTCACGGCGTCGGCCATCCACGCCGGTGCGGCGACGGCGGCGGGCGCCGGCATGGGCTCCACCGCCCCCTCGAGCCCGGCGAGGAGGGCCACGGCCCGCTGCACCACCTCGGGGAGCTCGCTCTCCCCCTCCCCGTCCCCGTCCCCGTCCCCGCCGTGGTGGGCCAGATCGCCGGTCACCGTGGCCGCCGCCCCCTCGAGGGCCCCGGCCCCGGCCGGGGCCGTGCCCAGGGCGGGGTCCAGCCAGGCCCGGAGCGGGCCCAGGGTGCCGGGAGGGTCGGCCAGCAGCCCCTCGTAGGACACGACGTAGGCGGCCGATCCGGCCAGGGCGGCCAGGGCGGCCTGGGTGTAGCGGTGCCACAGGGCCAGGCCCAGGCTGACGGGGAAGCCCTGGCGGGCGGCCAGTGAACGGGCCACCGCCCCGGGCCGCCGCCACAGCAGCACCGTCGCCACCGGGGCGGGCAGGAGGCCTCGCCACCACGGCAGCAGCAGGCACAGACGGGGGTCCTTCCACAGGACCGGCCCCCGGCCCGGGAAGGCGCGCCGGGCCGCCGCCGCGGCGGCGGGCACGAGGGGCGCCAGGGCGGGCGAGCCCTCCCAGCCCGGGTCGAGGGGCGGGGGGGCGCTCCACGACCCCCCCAGGGCGGCCAGGGCGTCGTCGCCCACCGCCGTCAGCGCCGCGCTCTCGTAGTGCACCGGGTTGTCGTAGCGACCGCGCACGAGGTCGTCGGGGGCGGGCAGGGCCAGACCGAGGCAGCCGAGCGCCCCCGTGAGGGCCGAGGTCCCGCTGCGGTGCATGCCGAGGACGAGGACCCACGGTCCCGGGGGGAAGCTCGCCTCGGTCGTCCCGGCCACCGTCCCTCGCCCAGCGCGGCTCGTGCCCGCCGCGTCTCGTCGTCCACCGGGCCACGCCACGGCGCGCCGGCCACGCTACCCGAGGCCCTGTGCGCCGCCGGGCCGGCGCGCCGTGCGCAGTAGCCTCGTCCCGCATGCGACAGGGGGGTCCGGAGCGCTCCGGTGTCGACGCCGCGACGCTGCTCGGCCGGCTGGCCCGGGCCGTGCCCGACGGGGCCAGGACCGTGCTCCAGGTGGGCCTGGGCCCGGGGTGGCTGGGCCCGCTCCTGGCCGGGCGGGCCGACCCCCCGGCCGTGACGATGGCGGTCTTCGCCGGCCAGGCGCCGCCGCCGGGCCCGTCCCCGGTGGCCGTCGTGGACGAGCTGGGCCGGGGCCTCGACGCCGGAGCGGGCCCGGTGGACTGCATCGTGTACGCCGATGCCCTGGGCCGCTTCGCCGACCCCGCCACCGCCGTGGCGGCGCACCGCTCGCTCCTCGCCCCCGGGGGCGCGGTGGTGGCCTCGGTGCCCAACCTCCAGTACCACGGGGTCCTGCGACACCTGCTCCGGGGGGAGTTCCCCTACGGGGACGGCGGCGTGGCGGAGGCGGCCACCCGGCGCCTGTTCACCGCGGCCGACGTGGTGCAGGTCCTGCTCGACGCCGGCTACGCGCCGAGCGTCGTCGACCGGGTAGAGGACGAGGACGCCGGCGGGATGGACGTGGCCGGGGGGGCGCTGTTCGAGCTGCTCGGGGTGGGGGCCAAGGACGCCGGACGCGACCTGCGCACCTCGCACCTCCTGGTGCGGGCCACCCCCATGGCCGAGGTCGACCCGGCCGAGGAGCGGCCCCTCACCTTCGTGGCCTGCGTCAACGACGAGGCCCAGCTCGAGGCCAACCTGGCCCGGTCACCCTGCCTGGCGCCGGGCAGCCCCCACGAGCTCCTGGTCTTCCGCGACGCCGCCAGCGCGGGCGAGGGGCTCAACGCCGGGATCGCCGCCGCCCGCCACGAGCGGGTGGTGCTCGTGCACCAGGACGTCTACCTCCCGGCCGGGTGGCCGGCCCGCCTGGCGTCGCAGTGGCGCGCCGCCGAGGCCCAGGGAGCGGCGGTGGGCGTGGCCGGGGTCTTCGGCGTGCGGGACCGGCGCGTCCCCTTCGACGCCACCGGCCGGGTGGTCCACCGCGACCGCCTCCTCGACCACCGCCGCCTCCCCACCGACGTCGACGGCCTCGACGAGCTGCTCATGGTGGTCCCCCGCACCACGACGTTGCGGGTCGACGAGCGCCTGGGTTGGCACCTCTACGGCACCGACCTCGCCCTCCAGGCCCAGCACCAGGGTCTGCGAGCGGTGGTGCTCGACGCCCCGTGCCACCACAACTCCCTCACGGGGCGGGTCCCCTTCGCCTACCGCACGAGCGAGCGGGTGCTGGCCCGCAAGTGGCCCGGACAGCTCCCCATCCACACCAACCTGTCCTCCATCGACACCT
>DATJOV010000179.1:0-16420 GCA_035506735.1 Acidimicrobiales bacterium
CCGGTGTGGCGGCGGCGCCGAGGTCCACGGGGTTGGTGACGCCCGCTCCCGGCCCCAGGTGCGCCGCCAGGGCGCTCTGGGTGCGGGCCGAGAGCTCGGGGACGGCGAGGCCGTGCCCGATGCAGGCGTCGGCACCGAGCACGCCGGGGCCACCCACGTTCCCGAGGACGGCGACCCGGTCGCCCCGGGGAAGGGGCTGGAGGGCCAGGACCGAGGCGGCCTCGAAGAGCTCTTCGATGGTGTCGACCCGGACCACGCCGGTGGCGCGCAGCAGGGCGTCCACGGCCTCGTCCGACCCGGCCGGGGCGGCCGTGTGCGAGGTGGCGCCGCGGGCCCCGGAGGCGCTCCGGCCGCTCTTCACGGCCAGCACGGGCTTGACCCTGCTCACGCGGCGGGCGATGCGGCTGAAGCGACGGGGGTTCCCGAAGGACTCCAGGTAGAGCAGGACCACGGCGGTGGCCGGGTCGTCCTCGAACCACACCAGGGTGTCGTTGCCGCTCACGTCGGCCTTGTTCCCGAGCGAGACGAAGCTCGACAGGCCGAGCCCCCGGGTGGCGGCCTCGGCCAGGATGGCCACCGCCAGCCCCCCCGACTGCGAGGCGAAGCCCACCGTCCCGGCCACGGCCGGCTCCGGGGCGAGGGTGGCGTTGAGCGAGACCCCGGGATCGGTGTTGAGCACGCCGAAGCAGTTGGGCCCGACCATGCGCATGCCCAGGGCGTGGGCGTCGCGGACCACCCGGCGCTGCAGGGCCTCCCCCTCCTCCCCCGTCTCGGCGAAGCCGGCGCTCACGACCACCAGCCCGCCCACCCCCTTGCGCCCGCACGCCGCCACCACGGCGGGCACCGCTTCGGCCGGCACGGCCACCACGGCCAGGTCGACGGGGCCCGGGACCTCCTCCACCGTGGGCCAGGCAGGGACGCCCGCCACCGACGAGGCCTCGGGGTGCACGGGGTAGACGGGGCCGGTGAAGGCGGCGTCGAGGAGGTTGGCCACCAACCGGTGACCGACCGTGCCCGGCCGGGGGGAGGCGCCGATCACGGCGACCGACGACGGGCGCAGGAGGCGCTGCATGGAGTGCAGCACGGCCAGGCGGTCGCGCTCGTCGGCGGCGATCCGGGCCGCCGCCGACGGGGCGATGTCGAGGACGACCCGCATCACCTCGGAGTCCCGGCTGAACTGGCGGGCGAAGCCGGCGTCACGGAAGACGCGCAGCATCCGGTGGTTCTCCGACAGGGTGTCGGCCACGAAGCGCCGTACCCCGCGGGGGCGGGCCGCCGCCGCCAGGTGCTCGAGGAGGATGGTGCCGAGGCCCCGTCCCTGGAAGCGGTCGTCCACGACGAAGGCCACCTCGGCCTCGTCGCTGCCGGGGGAGCGGTCGTAGCGGGCCACGGCGACGAGCTCGCCGCCGCGCTCGGCCACCAGGGCCACCCGGTCCGTGCCGTCGACGTGGGTGAAGCGCGCCACCTCCGTGTCCGACAGGCGCGGGTGCGGGCCGAAGAAGCGCAGGACGATGGTCTCCTGCGACAGCCGGGCGTGGAAGGCGCGCAGCGCGTCGGCGTCGTCCGGCGTGATGGGCCGCAGGCGCGCCGTCGTCCCGTCGGCCAGGAGCACGTCGACGTCGGGAGCGGGGGCGTCGTCCACGGCGGCCATTGTGCTGCCTGGCCCGGGGCGGGCCCGGCTCAGCCCGGTGCCGGGGTGCTCACGGTGACCCCGCCGCCAGGCGGGGGCCCGGAGTGAGCATCACCGTGACGAGCCGGATCGGCGTGCGGGATGGGGGGAGCCACGTTCCCAGCATCGGGGGGCGGCGACGCCGCTCCCAGGGCCGAATTCCTCTCTGTGGCGGAGGGTGGCTCACCGCCGGCCCCGATGGCGCAACGCCGCCGGGTCCGGCGGGGTGCCGGCCGGGATCAGCCGGCGGGGGTGGCCGTCCGCCGGGTGGGCTTGGTCACCTTCCCGGCCCGGATGCACGAGGTGCACACGTGGAGCCGGCGGGGCGAACCGTCCACCAGCGCCCGCACCCGCTGGATGTTGGGGTTCCAGCGGCGCTTGGTCCGGCGGTGCGAGTGGCTCAGGCGCATGCCGAAGGAGGGGTGCTTGCCACACACTTCACAGACGGCAGCCATGGCGCGACTCGCTCCTCGGGGTTCTGCGGACGGGCGCAAAGGTTAGCATCCCGGCCATGCAGACCCTGAGCCGACTGGGTCCGGCCGACCTGGCGGCGACCATGGTCGCCTTCCGCCACGCCCTGCGTGTCCACCAGGAGGCCATCAACGCCCTCAACGTCTACCCCGTCCCCGACGGCGACACCGGCACCAACATGGCCCTGACGGTGGAGTCGGTGGTGGCGGAGCTGGCCCGGGTCGAGGGGCTCGAGGGCGTCGAGGGCCTGGTGGGGGCGGGCGCAGGCGCCGAGGTGGTCGAGGACGCCGTGGCCCGCCTGTGGGCTCCCGGGGCGGCCCCGGGCGGGGGAGGCGAGCCCGCGCCCGGCCCCGAGGCGCCCATGACCTCGGTGTGCCGGGCCATCGCCCACGGCTCGCTCATGGGGGCCCGGGGCAATTCCGGGGTGATCCTGTCCCAGCTCCTGCGGGGCCTCACCGGCGTCCTGGCCGACGACGGCATCGACACCGGGGCCGACGAGCTGGCCCGGGCCCTCGTGGCCGCCAGCGACGCCGCCCGGCAGGCCGTCCTGCGGCCCGTGGAGGGGACCATCCTGACCGTGGCCCGGGCCGCGGCCGAGGGGGCCGAGCAGTCGGTGGCGGCGGGGGCCGACCTGGTCGAGGTGGTGGAGGCGGCTCGCCGTGCCGCCGCCGACGCCCTGGCCCGCACCCCCGAGCAGCTCCCGGTGCTGGCCCAGGCCGGCGTGGTCGACGCCGGGGGCACGGGCTACGTCCTGCTCCTCGACGCCGCCCTCCACGTGGTCGACGGCCGCGCCCTGCCCCCGGCGCCCGTCGTGACGACCCATGTGCGCGGCCTCACCGACGCCCTCCCCGACCCCTCGGTCGGGGCCGAGGGGAGCGGCGAGGGGAGCGGCCTGCGCTTCGAGGTCATGTACTTCCTCGACGCCCCCGACGACACCATGGCCGCCTTCAAGGAGGTCTGGGCCGGCCTGGGCGACTCCATCGTGGTGGTCGGGGGGGAGGGCCTGTGGAACTGCCACATCCACACCAACGACGTGGGGCCCGCCATCGAGGCCGGCCTGGACGTGGGCCGTCCCCGCGACATCCGCGTCACCGACCTGGCCGAGCAGGTCGAGGAGGAGCGCTGGGTGCGCGAGGGGGCGGTGGCCCTCGTGCCCGAACCGGCCACCGCCGCCCCCCCGCCCCGCACGGCCGTGGTGGCCGTGGCCAACGGCGAGGGGATCGGCCGCATCTTCCGCTCCCTCGGGGTCCACTTCCTCGTGGCGGGGGGGCAGTCCATGAACCCCTCCACGGCGCAGATCCTGGCCGTGGTGGACGGGGCCCCCTCGGACGAGGTGGTGCTGCTCCCCAACAACGACAACATCCGGCCCGTGGCCATGCAGGTGTGCGAGCTCTCCGCCAAGACGGTGCGGGTGGTGCCCACCAGCGGCATCGTGGAGGGCTTCGCCGCCCTGCTCGAGTACGACCCCGAGGCCGGGGCAGAGGACAACGCCCGGGCCATGGCGGCCTCGGCCCGGCGGGTGGTGGCGGGCGAGATCACCCGGGCCGTGCGTGACGCCTCGGGGGCGGCGGGTGAGATCCGCACCGGCGACTGGCTCGGCCTGTCGCGCGACGGCGTCGAGGTGGTGGAGCAGTCGCTGGCCGACGCCACCTGCGGTCTGCTGGGCAAGCTCGTGCGCGACGACCACGAGCTCGTGACGCTCATCGAGGGTGACGGGGCCGGTCCCGGCGTCACCCGCCACGTCACCGAATGGCTGGCCGAGCACCGCCCCGCCGTGTCGGTCGAGGTGCACCACGGCGGGCAACCGCTGTACCCCTACCTGCTCAGCATCGAATAGGCGCAGCCCCGACGCCCTCGCCGTGGGCGCTCCCGGTGGTGACAAAGGAAAGGGACCCCGCCGCTCGAGCGACGGGGTCCCTTTCGGTACTGCGATATGTCAGGACGTGCTTAGCTGAGCTTCAGTGGCTTCACCGCGCTGATGACGCCAGACGTCGAGACGCAGACCTCACCGGAGTACTTCCCGGGAAGCTTCAGCGTCTGCGGGCTGTTGCCCGTCACCGCGCCCGAGAACTTGTCGATGAACGGGTTGGAGGACGCCGTCTTGCTGTAGCCGGCGCACTTCTTGCCGGGCTTGGTCGCCAGGGCAGGCGCACCGAAGGTCACGGTGGCGCTTCCGAACGTCACGGTCCCGCCGTGCTCGAGTGTCGTGGCGGGGAACGGCGTCGAAGAGCCGCTGATCCCACCGGTGCCGGAGCACCCGCCCACCGAGACGTTGCCGGACGCGCTGCCGGAAATCGTCGTGCACACTTCCTTCCCGCTGGGCCCCTTGGCAGCCCAGGCCTCACCACCCACTACCAGCGCGCTGGCCAGCGGAATGGTCAGCGCCACCGCCAGTAGAATCCCCCGCTTCATGTTCGCACCCTTCTGTTGAGCTCATGGGTCTCGTCGAGAGATCCAGTCTCCTGGATCGCTGCGCACAGTACACCTCGGCATCGCTCATTGCTATGGATGACGCGGTCCGCTCGTGACGCCAGGACGGGTGGTGAGCGGACGCGAAGAGGGAGGTGGTCGGCCCCGCTCACGAGGCGGCGTGCCGGCCCGTCACGCCGACGCCGTACCCGACTGATCGACCCGACGGGAACCTGTTATTACCGGCGGTTCACAACAGCTTCCAACCGTCAATATTGATGAGGGCAATATTGATGAGGGCGCGCCGAGCCACAGAGTGACGAGCCACAGAGTGACGAGCCACATCGTGACGAGAGGAGTCGCATCCGGTGCACCACGACACGGCGTGGGGACGTGGTGGCCCGGGGTCGCGACGGCGTGCGGGCGGCGGCGCGGTGCCGGCTCGGCACAGTGCGGGACCTCGGCCGTGTCGACGCGTGGCGCGGGGGCGACCGGGCCCGGGAGAAGAGGCCGTCGGCGGCCACCTTCCCCGTGGCGCCCCAGGCTCACCCCAGGTCCGCCCTCTTCCGGGTGCCGGAGCTGTCACCCCCGGCGACTAGCGTCCCTCACGGTGGTGAGCGGACGACGGTGGAGGTGCGCCACCCGGCACGGGTGGCCGAGCGTCGCCGACCGCCCCCCACCGGGAGCGTGAGCACGCCGGGAAGCCCGCCCGCCCCTCCCGGCGCCCCGCCGCGACCTCGACGGGTGGCGCCGTCTGGCACGGGGGCCGCCCCGGCCCAGGGAGCGGGGGAGGGCCGCACCCTGGCCCAGCTGGCCGCCATCCCCGTGGGCGAGGTGCGCCGGATCGGGGAGAAGCGGGCCGAGGCGCTCGGGGCGCTCGGGATCGCCACCGTGCTCGACCTCGTCACCCACTACCCCCGCCGCTACATCGACCGCACCCGGCAGGCCGACGTGGCCGGCATGCGCATGGGGGAGGAGTCCCTGGTGCTGGCCCGGGTGACCCAGGCCCGGTCGCGCCGCACACGTCAGGGACGGGCCCTGGTGGAGCTCGACGTCGACGACGGCACGGGGACGCTGCGGGTGACGTTCTTCAACCAGTCGTGGCGGTCCAAGCAGCTGCCGGCGGGGACCGAGGCGCTGTTCTTCGGCAAGCTCGACAGCTACCGGGGACGGCGCCAGCTGACCAACCCCGTGGTCGACCTGGTGGGGAACCGCACGGGTCGCATCGTCCCCATCTACCCCACGTCGGAGAAGGCGGGCATCGCCGGGTGGGAGTTCGGGGAGTGGGTGCAGGAGGCCCTGCGCCGGGCCGGGACCTTCCACGACCCCCTGACCCCGTCCCGGCGCCACGAGCTCGGGGTGGTGGACCGCACCGCCGCCTTCTGGGCCATCCACGCCCCGGCGTCCTTCGCCGACATGGAGGGGGCACGCCGACGGCTGGCCTTCGACGAGCTGCTGCGGCTCCAGCTCGAGGTGGTGCAGCGCCGCCAGGCCCTCGAGCGCGACGCCCGGGGCATCCGCCACGTCCTCGGCCCGCAGGCGGGGGCCACCGACCTCCTGGCCACGTTCCTGGACCGGCTGCCCTTCCCGCTCACCGGCGCCCAGCACCGCGCCGTGGCCGAGATCGGGCGGGACATGGCCGGCCCGCTCCCCATGCACCGGCTCCTCCAGGGTGACGTCGGCTCGGGCAAGACGGTGGTGGCCGTGGCCGCCGCCCTCGTGGCCGTCCAGGGCGGCCACCAGGGTGCGCTCATGGCCCCCACCGAGGTGCTGGCCGAGCAGCACGCCATCGGGGTGCGCGCCCTGCTCGAGGGCATGACCGTGCCCGATCCCTCGTGCCTGGAGGGGACCCGGCCGCTCGGGGTCGCCCTCCTCACCAACCGCACCCCGGCCCGTGAGCGGACCCGGTTGCACGAGGGGCTGCGGGCCGGGACCGTGGACCTGGTGGTGGGCACCCACGCCCTGCTGACCGAGGACGTGCGCTTCCGGAGCCTGGGCGTGGTGATCGTGGACGAGCAGCACCGCTTCGGGGTGGAGCAGCGCGACGCCCTGCGGGTGAAGGGCCGCGACGCGGCCGAGGGGGAGGGGGCCGACCCCGACGTGCTCGTCATGACGGCCACCCCCATCCCGCGCACCGCCGCCATGGTGGTCTTCGGCGATCTCGACGTCACCGAGCTCGACGAGCTCCCGGCGGGCCGGTCCCCGGTCCGCACCGAGTGGGCCCGCACCCCCGGGGACGAGGCGGCGGCGTGGGAGCGGGTCCGCACCGAGGTGGCGGCGGGGAACCGGGCCTACGTCGTGTGCCCGCTGGTCGAGGGCTCCGATCGGGTCCTGGCCGCCTCGGCCACCGAGGAGCGCGACCGCCTCGAGGCCGGCGTGCTCCGGGGCCTGCGCCTCGGTCTGCTCCACGGCCAGCTCAAGGCGGCGGACAAGGAGGGGGTGATGGAGCGCTTCCGCACCGGGGACATCGAGGTCCTGGTGGCCACCACCGTCATCGAGGTGGGCGTGGACGTCCCCGAGGCCACGGTCATGGTGGTGCAGAGCGCCGAGCGATTCGGGATCGCCCAGCTCCACCAGCTCCGGGGCCGGGTGGGGCGATCGCCCCGGCCGTCGTGGTGCTACCTGCTGGGGGAGGCGGGCTCGCCCGAGTCGGTCACCCGCCTCGAGGCCCTGGAGTCCTCCACCGACGGGTTCGCCCTGGCCGAGGTGGACCTCGAGCTCCGGGGCGAGGGCACGATCCTCGGGACCCGCCAGAAGGGACGCAACGACCTCAAGCTGGCCTCGTTGCGCCGGGGCGACCGGCCCCTGGTCGAGGACGCCCGGCGCGTGGCGACCGACCTCCTGGCCGCCGACGCCGACCTGGGCCGTTCCCCCCACCTGGCGGCCGAGGTCCGCCTCTTCCTGGACGAGGACGACGCCGCCTTCCTGCGCAAGAGCTGAGCTGCCCGGCCCGGACCACCGTGCGGCGCTGTGGGTGGGCATCTCACCGCGCAGCGGGTCGGGCGGAGGCGGGCGGCGGCTACGATCGGCGCCGTGCGGGTCATCGCCGGCAGCCATCGTGGCCGGCGCCTACGGGCCGTGCCGCCCCCGGGGACCAGGCCCACCTCCGATCGGGTGCGGGAGGCCATCTTCGACGTCCTGGGCAGCCTGGTGGACCTCGAGGGGATGGCCGTGGTGGATCTCTTCGCCGGCAGCGGGGCCCTCGGCATCGAGGCCCTGTCCCGGGGGGCGGGTTCGGTGGTGCTGGTGGAGCGGGCCCCCGGGGCCCTGCGGTGCATCGAGGAGAACCTGGACGCCCTGGGGCTGGGCGACCGGGCCCGGGTGGTGGGCGACGACGTGCTGCGCTTCCTCGGGCGGCCCCGGCACTTCGACCTCGCCCTGTGCGATCCCCCCTACGACTTCGCCGCCTGGGACCGGCTCCTCGGGGCCCTCGACGCCACGGTGGCGGTGCTCGAGTCGAGCCGGGACCTCGAGATCCCCGAGGCCTGGGAGAGCATCAGGTCCAAGCGCTACGGCGGTACGCTCGTGACCGTGGTCCGATCCCTCGGAGCCCACGAGAAAGGGACCAGGTGACCGTCGCCCTCTTTCCCGGGTCGTTCGATCCGCTCCACAACGGCCACGTCGAGGTGGTGGAGCGGGCCGGGCAGCTCTTCGACGAGGTGGTGGTGGCCACCCTGCGCAACCCGCAGAAGGCAGAGCCCCTCTTCTCCCTGCACGAGCGGGAGGAGATGCTCTCCGAGACGCTCGGCCACCTCGAGAACGTCCGCATCGTGTCGGTGGCCACCCTGGTGGTGACCGTGGCCCGCGACATCGGCGCCACCGCCATCATCCGCGGCCTGCGGGCCGTGTCGGACTTCGAGAACGAGCTGCAGATGGCCCAGATGAACCGCCAGCTCTCGGGGATCGACACCCTGTTCATCCCCACCAGCTCCACCACCTCGTTCGTGGCCTCCCGCCTCCTGCGGGAGGTGGCCCGCTACGGCGGCGACGTCTCGTCCTTCGTGCCGGCGTCGGTGGCCCTGCGTCTGAAGGAGAAGTTCGGGGCGTGAGCGACGACGCCTTCCTGGACGAGGCGGTCGACACGGAGGCGCCGTCCCGGCGCGACGACGCCGAAGGCCTGGTCCAGCAGGCCATGGACACCGTGTCGACGGCGCGCACCATGCCCCTGTCGGCCTCGGTGCTCGTGGACCGCCAGGAGCTGCTGGACCTCCTGCAGGGGGCGCTCGAGCGCCTGCCCGAGGAGCTGCGTCACGCCCGCTGGCTCCTGAAGGAGCGCGACGAGTTCCTGGCGGCGCGCCAGCGCGAAGCCGACGTGCTCCTCGACGACGTGCGGGCCCAGGCCGAGCGCATGGTCCAGCGCACCGAGATCGTCCGGCAGGCCAACCAGGTGGCCCAGCGCATCCTCGACGACGCCCGCGAGGAGGCGCGGCGGCTGCGTCACGAGGCCGAGGACTACTGCGACCAACGCCTGGCGTCGTTCGAGATCGTCCTGGAGCGGACCCTGAAGACGGTGCAGGCCGGCCGGGAGAAGCTCCAGGCCGTGCCGCCCATGCCCGGCGACGACGAGCTCCGGACCGGTCCCGATGCCACCGCCCCGGTGAGCGGGGAGCCGGGGTTCTTCGACCAGGACGAGGGCTGAGCCGTGCCGGCCCGCCCCTTCGTGGTCCACGTGGCCCAGCTGCGCCGCACGGTGGGATCGCGCTGGCACGAGGAGCGGCGTGGCGCCGTGGAGGGCCTGGCGTGCTCGGGAAGCGCCGTCCCCGACGGTGCCGAGGTGGTGGCCGACGTGGACCTCGACGCCGTGCTGGGCGGGGTGGCCGTCGAGGGCACGGTGCGGGCTCCGTGGACCGGGGCGTGCCGTCGCTGTCTGTCCCCGGCCGCGGGGGAGCTGCGGGTGGCGGTGCGCGAGCTCTACACCGAGGGGGGGGACGGGGAGGAGACCTACCCCCTGGCGGGCGACGTGGTCGACCTCGAGCCCCTGGTGCACGACGCCGTGCTCCTCGAGCTGCCCCAGGCCCCCCTGTGCCGGGCCGACTGCCGGGGCCTGTGCCCGGTGTGCGGCGCCAACCGCAACGACGAGGACTGCGCCTGCGAAGCGCCCACCGATCCCCGCTGGGCCGCCCTCGACGTCCTGCGCCCGGGCGCCCAGGCCGACGCCGGGGCGCCGGGAGGCGAGCCGCCCGCCCCGGGCCGGCCCCGGGCCAGGCCGGCGTCGGGCCCGGGACCCGCCTCGGCCTCGGGCACCCGCCGCTGAGGCGGCCCCCGGGCGGGGTGGGACCCGGGGCGGCACCGGCTATCGTGGTCGCTTCCCGACCCGAGGTGTGAGCGTCGATGGCCGTCCCCAAGAAGAAGACGTCGAAGGCCAAGAGCCGGAGCCGCCGGGCCTCGAACTGGGTCCTGCACCCGCCGGCGCGCAGCACCTGCCCCCAGTGCCACCACGCCAAGGTCCCCCACCAGGTGTGCCCGACCTGCGGGTGGTACAAGGGTCGGCAAGCCATCGAGATCGACTAGTGGCGACGCCTCGGCCCACCGAGGCACCGCCCGGCGGGCCGCTCCCGGTCGCCCTCGACGCCATGGGGGGCGACCACGCCCCGGGCGAGATCGTGGCCGGCGCCCGACAGGCGGCCGAGGACCACGGCATCCCGGTGGTGCTGGTGGGGAGGCCCGAGGAGCTCGGGGACACGGGCGGTCTCGACGTCCTGGCCGCCACCGAGGTCGTCACCATGGACGACGACCCGGGGTCCTCGGTGCGCAGGAAGAAGGACTCCTCGCTCGTGCGCGCCGCCGAGGCCGTGCGCGACGGGCGGGCCTCGGCCATGGTCAGCGCCGGCAACACGGGGGCCGCCATGGCCAGCGCCCTCCTGCGCATGGGCCGGCTCAAGGGCGTCATCCGTCCCGCCATCGCCACGCCCATCCCCCAACTGGGCTCCCACCCCGCCGTCCTGCTCGACGCCGGTGCCAACGCCGAGTGCACCCCGGCCATGCTGGTGCAGTTCGCCCAGATGGGCGCGGCCTACGTCCGGGCCCGCTACGACGTGGGGCGGCCCCGGGTGGCGCTGCTGTCGATCGGCGAGGAGCCCTCCAAGGGCACCCCGCTGGTGAAGGAGACCCACGCCCTGCTCGGGGGGCTCGACGGCGTGACCTTCGTGGGCAACGTCGAGGGCCGCGACCTCCTGGCCCTCCCGGCCGACGTGGTCGTCACCGACGGCTTCACCGGCAACGTGGCCCTCAAGACCCTCGAGGGCTCCCTGCGCTTCTTCATGGACACCATGCTGGCCGTGTTCGGCGCCGACGACGAGGCCAAGGCGGCGGCCGAGGTCATCCTGCCCCGGCTGGCGCCCCTGGCGGCCCAGTTCGACCCGGACGAGACCGGGGGGGCCATGCTCCTCGGGGTGGACGGTGTGTGCGTCATCAGCCACGGATCGTCCCGGGCCCGGGCCGTGGTGTCGGCGCTGCGGGTGGCCCACGACCTGGCCGGGGCCGGGCTGGTGGGGAGCCTGGGGCGCGCCGTGGCCCCGGCCTGAGCGCCGTCCCGCTTCACAACTCCCCCACAGCTGGGCCGGGCCGCCCCCGACATGCCCGCTGACCTGGGTTTTCTTCGGCATCAGCCCGGTGAGCAGGTAACATGTGGCCGACAAATCGACCCCGGGAGAAGCCGTGCCCGCAGAGACGCATGTGGAGAAGGGTCCCCTCGGCCGCCCCGAGGTGTTCGAGCTCATCCGGGACCAGCTGGCCGACATCCTGGAGATCGAGCCCGGATCGATCTCCGAGTCCTCGTCCTTCGCCGAGGACCTCGACGCCGATTCCCTCGCCCTGATCGAGCTGGTCGAAGCGCTCGAGGAGGAGCTGGGGGAGCGCACCGTGGGCTTCCGGATCGAGGACGAGGACCTCGAGGACCTGCGGACGGTGCGCGACGCCGTCGACTACGTGGTCGCCAAGCTCGGGACGGGCTGAGACGACGCACGAACCCGCAGCGCAGGGCGGCGCCGGGGTGGCCGGAGCCGGGACGGGCGGGGCGTCGCTCGCCGCCCGGCTCGGCTGGGACTTCCGCGACCCTGCACTGCTGTCCCAGGCCCTGTCGCACCGGTCGTGGTGCGCCGAGGCGGGGGGCATCCCCTCCAACGAGCGGCTCGAGTTCCTGGGCGACGCCGTCCTCGGGGTGGTGGTGGCCGAGCACTGCTTCCTCACCTATCCCGACCTGCCCGAGGGCGCCCTGGCCAAGGTGCGGGCCGCCGTGGTCAACACGGCCGTCCTGGCCGAGGTGGCGGTGGAGCTCGACCTCGGCCCCGAGCTCCTCCTGGGCCGGGGCGAGGACACCTCGGGGGGCCGGCGCAAGGCGTCGATCCTGGCCAACGCCGTGGAGGCCGTGATCGGCGCCGTCTACCTGGACGGGGGATGGGAGGCCGCTCGTGGCTTCGTCCTGCGGCTCCTGGGCGACCGCATCGAGGGTGCCGCCGCCGGCCCCGGGGCCGAGGACTTCAAGACCCGCCTGCAGGAGCTGGTGCTGCGCCACAAGGGCCAGCTGCCCCGCTACGAGGTCGAGGGGGCGGGGCCCGACCACGCCCGCCACTACCGGGCCCGCCTGCTCGTGGCCGGGCAGGAGCTCGGCACCGGGGAGGGCAGGTCCAAGAAGGATGCCGAGCAGGCCGCCGCCCGGGTGGCCATGGGGGTGCTGGCCACCGAGCCCGCCGCCGGGGAGCCCGGGTCCCCCGACCCCGCCGGCCAGCCCGCCGGGCAGGGGGTGGCCGGTGCCTGAGCTGCCCGAGGTCGAGACCATCCGGCGCGACCTCGACAAGGAGATCGTGGGGCGCCGCATCAAGACCGTCGAGGTCAAGGGCAAGCGCTCGGTCAGGCGCCACAAGACCGGGGCCGAGTTCAAGGCCCGCCTGGAGGGCACCCGGGTGGCGTCGGTGCGCCGGGCCGGCAAGTACCTGCTCATCGGCCTGGACGGTGACGACGTCCTCGTGGTGCACCTCGGGATGAGCGGCCAGCTCCTGCGGGCCAAGAGCGCCAAGGACCCCCTGGAGCGCCACACCCACGTGGTCATCACCTTCACCCAGGGCGGCCAGTTGCGCTTCGTGGACCCCCGGACCTTCGGGGAGATGTTCGTCACCACCTCCGACGAGCTCACCAACCAGGTCCCCGAGCTGGCCCACCTCGGCTTCGATCCGCTCGAGCAGGTCATGAGCTGGGCCCAGTTCGGGGTCATGCTGGCCGAGCGCCCGCTCGGCCTCAAGACCCTCCTCATGGACCAGAAGTTCGTGGCCGGGATCGGCAACATCTACTCGGACGAGATCCTCTTCGGGGCCGGCCTGCGCTACGACCGCCTGTCGAACTCCCTCAGCGCCCAGGAGGTCCGACGCCTCTACCGCGCCATGGTCGAGACCCTCACCGAGGCCATCAAGCTGCGGGGGTCCTCGCTCGCCGACGAGCAGTACCGCGACCTCTACGGGGAGACCGGGGACTACCAGGGCCAGCACCAGGTGTACGACCGCGAGGGCCGACCGTGCCGGCGCTGTCGCAACGCCATCGTGCGGGTCAAGGTCAACGGGCGCTCGGCCTTCCTCTGCGAGCACTGCCAGATCTGACTGCCAGATCGACTCCCAGATCTGACTGCCGGCCCCGGCCCGCCCGGCGCGGCGCCGGCGCCCCTCGGGTATCCCCGCATCGGAGGGGCCGACAGGTAGGGTGACCCCCGGTGTTCCTGAAGTCGCTGACCCTGAAGGGCTTCAAGTCCTTCGCCGATCCCGCCTCCCTCGACCTGGAACCGGGCGTCACCGTGGTGGTGGGGCCCAACGGCAGCGGCAAGTCCAACGTGGTGGACGCCGTGGCGTGGGTCCTCGGGGCCCAGGGACCGCGCACGGTGCGCTCGTCGAAGATGGAGGACGTCATCTTCGCCGGGTCGGCCGACCGCCCCGCCCTGGGGCGGGCCGAGGTGTCGCTCACCATCGACAACCGCTCCGGCCGCCTGCCCGGGGGCCTGGCCGAGATCACCATCACCCGCACCCTGTTCCGCTCGGGGGAGAGCGAGTACGCCATCAACGGCCAGCCGTGCCGCCTCCTCGACATCCAGGAGCTCCTCTCGGACTCCGGGGTGGGTCGCCAGCAGCACGTGATCGTCAGCCAGGGCCAGCTCGGGGCCATCCTCGACTCCCGCCCCGAGGACCGCCGCGCCGTCATCGAGGAGGCGGCCGGCATCCTCAAGCACCGCCGCCGCCGCGAGCGGGCCGAGCGCCGCCTGGCCGCCACCGAGGAGAACCTCGACCGCCTGGCCGACCTCCAGCGCGAGGTCAAGCGCCAGATCCGGCCCCTCGAGCGCCAGGCGGCGGCGGCCCGCTCCCACGCCTCGCTGGCGGAGGAGCTCCGGGCCCTGCGCCTGTTCCTGGTGGGACGGGACCTGCGCGCCCTGGACGAGCGGCGTGCCGTCGCCGCCGACGAGCGGGTCCGGCTCCAGGGCGACGAGACCACGCTCGTCGCCACCATGGCCGAGCTCGACGCCGCCGCCGACGCCACCGCGGCCGAGCTCGCCACCCAGCGGGAGGACGACCTCGTCGTGGCCCTGACCCGGGTCCAGGCCCTGGGGGAGCGCTGCCGCGGCCTCGACGGCATCCTGGCCGAGCGGCGCCGCTCCATGGCGCGGGCCCTGGAGGCCTCGGCCGACGTCGACGTGGTCTCCACCCTCGAAGCCGACGCCGCCCGCCTGGCGGGCGAGCTCGCCCTCACCGACGAGCAGGAGGCCGCCCTGGCCCCCCAGGCCGAGGAGGTGCGGGGCGCCGAGCACGCCCTGGCCCGGGACCTGGCCGAGCACGAGGCCTCCTTCGCCGACCTGGCCGGGTTGCGGGGGGCCGAGGAGGCCTTCGCCGTGGCCCGGGGGCGGCTGGGGCCGCTCGAGGACGCCCTGGAACGGGAGCAGGGGACGCTGGGGCGGGCCGAGGAGCGGGTCCGCACCACCGACGAGCGTCGCCGGGCCCTCCGGGCCGAGGACGCCGAGCTCGGGCGGGAGCTCGACACCCTGAGCTCCCAGGTGCCCGACCTGGAGCGCCGGGCCGTGGCGGCGCGCCAGGCCGAACAGGTCGCCGCCGCCCGGCTGCAGCAGGCCGAGGAGCGCCAGCGCGGCGCCGAGGCCCACCGTCACCGCCTCGAGGCGCGGGCCGAGGCCATGACCCGGCGTCTGGCCGAAGAGGACGGCGGGGCCGTCGCCACCGAGGTCTCGGCCCTGGCCGGGGTGCTCGGCACCCTGGCCGAGGTGGTGGAGGTCGACGACGGCTGGTCGGGGGCCTTCGAGGCCGCCGCCACGGGAGCCCTGCGGGCCCTCGTGGTCGACGGCGACGTGACGGGCCGCACCGTCCTCGCCGCCCTGGGGGAACGGGACCTGGCCGGGACCGTGCTGGTGGCGTCGTCGTGGGAGGCCGAGCCCGCCCCGTCGGACTTCGACCGCGGCTGGGACGACATCCCGGCCGGGGCCGAGCCCCTGCGGCGCCACCTCCACGCCCGGGTCCCGGCCGTGGGGGGGCTCCTGGACCGGCTCTTCGGCACGGTGCTGGCCGTGCGGGGCGACTGGGACCGGGCTCTCGACGTGGCGCTGGCCCGTCCCGACGCCGTGGTGGTGAGCACCGAGGGCGACCGCTTCTCCGCCCTGGGCTGGGTGGTGCGGGCCGGGGGCCGGAGCCTGGTGGCCCTGACCCGGCAGGCCACGGCCGAGGCGGAGCGGGCCGGGGCCGCCGCGGCCGAGGCCGACGCCGCCCTGGCCGGGGCCAGGGCCGAGGCGGAGCGGGCCGGGGCCGAGGCGGCCGACGGCGAGCGCCAGCTCGAGCGGGCCCGGGACCACCACCGCCAGCTGACCTCGGCCCGCCAGCGCCTGGCCGCCGTGGTGCGCCAGGCCGACGACGAGTGCGCCGACGCCGCCCGCCACCGGGCCGCCGTCCAGGAGCGGTGCGAGCGCGACGGTGCCCAGCTGGCCCAGCTGCGCCTCCAGCTCCCCGAGCTCGAGGCGGCCGCTTCGGCCGCGGCCGGGCGCCTGGCCGTGGCGGACGAGATGCGCCGGCGCCTCGAGGACCGCCGGAGCCAGGTGGCGGTGCTTCGACGCGAGCTCGAGGTCAAGGTGGCCGGCCTGGCCGAGCGGCGCAGCGTCCTGTCGACCCGGCTGGCGGACACCGAGCGACGCCTGGCCGGCCACGTCGAGGAGCGGGCCCGGGCCGGGGAGCGACGGCGCCAGCTCGAGGCGGCCGCCGTGGCCACGGTGCGCCTGCGGGGGGTGGTGGACGGCCACGCCCGCCGTCTGGGCGTCATGCTGACCCTCCTGCAGGACCGGCGCAGCCGCCAGCTCGAGGACGTCCGGGCGGGCGGGGCCCGCCTCGAGACCCTGCGCCGGGAACGGGCCGAGGCCGAGGCCCGCCTGGGGAGCGCCCGTCACGACCTGCAGCGCCTGGACCTCGAATTGGCCGAGTCGGGGATCCGGCGCGAGGCGGCCGAGGAGGCCCTGCGCCGGGAGCTCGGGTGCGAGCCCGCCGACGCCCTCGACGCCCCCCGCCCCGAGCTCGACGAGGGGGTGGACCCGGCCCGCCGGGCGGCCGAGATCGACCGGCAGCTGGCCTCCATGGGGCCGGTGAACCCCCTCGCCCTGGAGGAGCTCGGTGCCCTCGAGGAGCGGCACCGCTTCCTGGAGGAGCAGGTCGAGGACGTGCGGCGGGCCCGGCGGGAGCTGCACCAGATCATCCGGGCCGTCGACGAGGAGATCGTGCGGGTCTTCGGGCAGGCCTTCGCCGACGTGAACGAGCACTTCCAGGGTCTGGTGGGCACCCTGTTCCCGGGCGGGACGGGTCGCCTGGAGCTCACCGACCCGACCGACCTCCTCGAGACCGGGGTGGAGGT
>DATJOV010000180.1:0-3278 GCA_035506735.1 Acidimicrobiales bacterium
TGACGTCGTAGTCGGCGGCCTGGATGAGCTTGAGGAGGATGTTCTCGACGTCCTCACCCACATACCCCGCCTCGGTCAGGGCGGTGGCGTCGGCGATGGCGAAGGGGACGTTGAGCATGCGGGCCAGCGTCTGGGCCAGCAGGGTCTTGCCGCAGCCGGTCGGGCCCAGCAGGAGGATGTTGGCCTTGGCCAGCTCGACCTCGCTGGCCGCCTGACCCGGTCCGGCCTGGACCCGCTTGTAGTGGTTGTAGACGGCCACGGAAAGGATCTTCTTGGCGTACTCCTGCCCGATGACGTAGTCGTTCAGGAACTCGAAGATCTCCCGAGGTTTGGGGAGCTCCTCGAACGACAGCTCGGTGGTCTCGGCCAGCTCCTCGGCGATGATGTCGTTGCAGAGGTCGATGCACTCGTCGCAGATGTAGACGCCGGGACCGGCGATCAGCTTCTTGACCTGCTTCTGGGACTTGCCGCAGAAGCTGCACTTCACCAGGTCTGCGCCGTCGCCGAACTTCGCCACCCGTTTCCCCCTTCGTCCCCGTGTCCGAGCCTACGCCGCGCCGACGGCTTCGGTGGCGCCCACGGCGTCCCGGGTGGTGATGACCTCGTCGATCAGGCCGTAGGTGACGGCCTCCTCGGCCGTGATGACGAAGTCACGGTCCGTGTCGCGGGCGATCTTGTCCACCGCCTGGCCGGTGTCGGACGCCAGCATGGAGTTGAGGAGGTCCCGCATCCGGATGATCTCCCGTGCCTGGAGCTCGATGTCGCTGGCCTGGCCGGCGGCCCCGCCCCAGGGCTGGTGGAGCAGGATGCGGGCGTGGGGCAGGGCGAAGCGCTTGCCCGGCGCCCCCGCCGCCAGCAGGACCGCCGCCGCCGAGGCGGCCTGGCCGAAGCAGAAGGTCGAGACGTCGGGCTTGACGAACTTCATGGTGTCGTAGATGGCGAAGAGGGCGGTGATGTCGCCGCCGGGCGAGTTCACGTAGAGGTGGATGTCCTTCTCGTCCTCGTACTCGAGGAAGAGCATCTGGGCACAGATGAGGTTGGCCACGGCGTCGTCGATGGGCGTGCCCAGGATGATGATGCGCTCCTTGAGGAGCCGGGAGTAGAGGTCGTAGCCCCGCTCGCCCCGGCTCGTCTGCTCGATGACGGTGGGGACCAGGTACCCCTGGGCGCCCCCGCTCACGACGGCGCTCCCTGCGCGTCGGTGCCCTGTGGGGACTGCTCGTCAGCCACGCCCTCGCTCCCTTGCTCGCCGGGCCCTGCCGCCACGGCGGTGCCCACCTCGTCCCCGGCGGGCTCGGTGGCACCCGCTCCGTGTGTTCCGACGTCCACGCGCAGAAGGTCCCGGTCCATGGGCTTCCCGTCCTCGTCGACCAGGTCGACGTGGTCGAGCAGCCAGGCCAGGGCCTTCGCCTTCCTCCGATCCGAGCGTACCGCGGGCAGTCTCCCTGCGCGGTCGAGTCGGCGGAGAAGTTCTGCCGGCGTGGAGCCCGTCTGCCTGGCCATCTCGGCCACCGCCTCCCCCACCTCGTCCTCCCCCACCTCGATGCCCTCGGCCTCGGCCAGGGCCCGGAGGGCCAGGTCGAGGCGCACGGCCCGGGCGGCGTCGGCCCGGAGCTCCCCGAGGAGGCTCTCCTCGTCACGCCCCGAGGCGGCCAGGAACTGCTCCAGGGTGAGGCGGCGGGCCTCGAGGCGATGGCCCAGGTCGTGGAGGCGCTCACGCAGCTCGGCGTCCACCAGGGACGGGGGGGGATCCTCGGCCACCAGGCCGATCAGGGCGTCCACGGTCCGCTCCCGCAGGGCCATCTGGGCCTGGACGACCTTGATCTGGTGCAGCCGGGACCGCACGTCGTCCCGGAGCGCCTCCAGGGTGTCGAACTCCGAGGCCTCGGCGGCCCACTCGTCGGTGGCGTCGGGGAGGACCTGCTCCTTCACGTCCTTGACCAGCACCCGCACCTGGGCCTCCTGCTCCGACCCGTCCTCGGCCCGCACCGGGGCGGCGAACTGGAGGATGTCCCCGGTCTTGGCCCCCCGCAGCTGGTCGTCGAGGCCGGCGATGTCGGCCCCGCTGCCCACCTCGTACAGGTAGTCCTCGACGTGGACGTCGTCCCCGGAGGGACGGGTGCCGTGCAGGTCGATCGAGACGTGGTCCCCGTCGTGGGCGGGGCGGCCCACCGAGACCAGCTCCCCGCTCTGGGCCCGCAGCCGGTCCACCTGGGCGTCGATCTCCTCGTCGCCGACCTCGACGGCCGGGAGGGTGACGACCAGGCCGCCGTAGCCGGCCACCGAGACCGTGGGGCGGATCTCCACCACGGCGTCGAAGGTCACGGGCCCGGCCTCCTCCCCCGAGGTGATGTCGATGTCGGGGGCGGCGATGGGGTCGAGCTCGGTGTCCACCACGGCCTGGGCGTACATGTCGGGGAGGGCGTCGTTGAGCGCCTGCAGGCGCAGCGCCGCGGCACCGCCCAGGCGGGCCTCGAGCACGGGGCGGGGCACCTTGCCGGGGCGGAAGCCCGGCACCCGTACCTGGCGCGAGAGCCGGCGCACGGTGGCGGCGAGCGCCTCGTCCACCTCGGTTTCGTCGACCTCGACCGAGAGGCGGACCCGATTGCCCTCGACCGGCGCGGCGGTGGCTCGCATAAGGAACGCCGAGTCTACAAGGCCGGGCCGGCCGGCCGTCGCACGCCGGGGAGGCCCGTGGCGCCGGGCCGGGACCACCGCGCCGGGGTGGTCAGATCATGAAGGCCATGGCGTCCACCACCGAGGCGCCCAGGGCGGCGTCGCCCTCGATGGCCACCAGCCCGGCGTGGCGGGCCGCCGCCCCCGTGACCCGACCGCAGGCCAGGCGCCAGAACACCTCGGTGTCCAGGCGCACGGTGGCGCTCGGCGGCCCGCCCAGGTCGTCGACCACGGCGGCCCGGCCCTGGCGCACGGCCACGTCCAGGCGCCGGGCCAGGGGGCCGGCCAGCTCGAAGCGCACCGAGCTCCCCTCCGGGGCCCGGGCCTGCTTGCCCACCACGAAGGGCATGGCCGACACCAGGCGGCCGAGGGAGAGCTCGGCGGCGGGCCCGTGATCGTGCCCGGGGCGTCCCGTCGCCACCCGCATGTCCTGTTCGTGCACCCAGGAGTCCATGACCCGCACCGCCATGAACTCGCGGTACGGCACCACCCCCACCGGGCTGGGACCGGGCTCGTCGAAGCGGGCCGTGGGCCACGAGCGCAGGTCGGCCAGACGCCGGGCGGTCACGGACCGGAATTCCTCGAGCACGGTGGCACCGGGG
>DATJOV010000181.1:0-3158 GCA_035506735.1 Acidimicrobiales bacterium
ACCACGTCGGCCACGACCACGACCACGGTGGCCCCCACCACGACGACCACGGTGGCGCCGACGACCACGACCACGGTGGCCCCGACCACGACCACGACGGTGGCGCCCACGACCACCACCACGGTGGCGCCCACCACGACCACGACCTCGGGCCCCACCACCACCGTCACCGGGCCCTACGAGCTGTACTGCCCGGGCACGCCGGTGGGCAACGTGGTGCTCAACGGGGCCGAGACGGTGGGGACCCTGTCGCCCGCCGACCCCACCTCGGGGTCGACCTTCCAGCTGACCGGCTACCAGACCACGGTCAACCTTCCGAGCGGCCTGGCCGGGGCGGCGGCCGCCCTGGGCTCGACCATCAACGGCTCGGCCGACGCCACCATCGACGCCTCGGGGGCCACCCCGGCCAAGACGCCGGAGAACAACCTGAGCTTCAACGTGCCCATCCCGAGCACCATCCCCTCGGCCGGCATCCCCCTCACCGTGCCGGCCACGCCGGCCACGGCCTCGTTCACGGCCACGAGCGACAAGATCACCATCCAGGAGGACTCGGCCGCCAGCCTCACCGTGAACGTGGCGGGGGCCCCGCTCACCTTCACCTGCACGAGCTACCCCAACAACACCGTGGAGTCGGCCACCGGCATCACCACCTCGGCCCCCACGGCGGCGCCCATCGCCCCGGTCATCGCCCTGGCCGGCGGGGGCTCCACCACCACCACCACGCCGCCCGCCACCACCACCACGAGCGGGGGCGGCGGCTCCACCACCACCTCCCCCAACTCGAGCCCCTCGACCACGGCCGGGGTGGTGACCTCGCCCGCCTCCAACCTGGCCTTCACCGGCCCCGGGCCCGGCATCGGCCTCCTCGGCATCCTGGGCGGCATCCTCATCGTGCTGGGCTTCGCCCTCTTCCTCCTCGTCGACGCCCCCCGTCGAGCCTTCGGGCGCCTGGCCTTCGTGGGCCCCGAGGCGTGGAAGCGGCTGCGCGGCTTCGAGTGGCACCGCCCCGGGGACCCGGGCACGGCTGGGGACGGCGCCCGGCCCGGATCACCCGGCAGCCGCCTCTCCCACACCGCCTCGGCCATCACGCGGTCGGGGGCGGGTCTGGCCCGCAGCGGGGGCTCGGCCGTCGTCCACGGCGGCACCCACCTGGCTCGCTCCGTCCCTGACCGGGCCCGCCACGGCGCCCGCAGCGGGTGGCACGTGGCCAAGCGCACAGGGAGCTGGCTGCTCGGACGGTAGCGGCATGACCACGCCCCGCATGCCTCGGGGTAGGCGGGGCGTGGATCTGCTCAGGTCAGGCGCAGATACCGGGCGGGTAACTCCCAAATTTGACGACGATGTCGGGCCGGCCTACCCGTACACTTCCTGACACTGACGTCACATAGGGGGTATGCGCATGCCGATCCGTCCCTTCAAGTCCGCCCGCCTCATGATCGCCTCGGCGGCGGTCCCGCTCCTGGTCCTGGCCATCGCCATGCCTGGGACGGCATCGGCGGGGGCCAAGCCCAAGCCCGTGAAGGGCGACTGCACCTCGCTCTCGGGGAACTACTCCACCAACACCCCGCCACCGACCCTCAACGGCTGCAGCCCGTCGCCCCAGGCCGTGGGCCCTGCCACCTTCACGTTCCCGGCCGCCACATCGGGCACGTCCACCATCCACTGGCCCAACGGCTCGACCACGAGCTTCACCTTCAGCTCCAAGGTGATCCTGGCCACGGCGACGAAGAAGGGCAAGACCGAGGTCAACTCCAAGGACCACTGCCCCGGAGCCGCCAGCGGCACGTTCGAGGTGGAGCTCAAGGGGAAGATCTCGGCCAACACCAACCTTCCCTCGGGTGACACCGGGCTCAAGGGTTCGGCCAAGGCCGACGTGTGCGTGGCCACCTCGGGCGACATCAGCCTGGTCCCGGGCTCGGAGTTCGCCCTGTAGCACCGGCTCCACCCAGAAACCGGCCCGCCGTCCTCCGGGGGGGCGGCCGGAACACCGATTCCTCGACGGTCAGGGCCCCGCTGCGGCGGGGCCCTGACGTCGTTCGGGCGTTCGGCCGTCGGGCCGGCTGCGTCCGCCCCGTCCGGGGGCCCGGGCCGGGCCATGTCCCCCCCGGTGCGGGGTCAGGCAGTCAGGGGACGCTCAGGACGCTGGGGCGCTGGTCCTCGATCACGGTGACGGGCGCCGACCCGGTGCGGGAGCGCCACCGGCTCCACAGGTCGTCGGCGGCAACGGCCCCGAGGACCACCAGGACCACCTCGAAGGGGGCCCGGTAGCGGGTCTCGCCGAAGGTGACGGCGGCGGTGATGACCAGTTCGAGGAGGATGCCGGCGTAGGGGACGACCGTCATCCCCCGCCGTCGCAGGACCACGACGCCGTAGACGCTCCCCGCCAGGAGCACGTAGTACATCCCCAGCCCCACCCAGGCCAGGGACTCGGGCCGGTCGTTGATGACGCTCTCCTGGTGGATGTTGCCCAGGGGGGCGTAGAAGGCGAACTCCCGGCCCACCCGGGCCAGCATGACCACGGGCAGGCGCAGGGTGTGCTCGCTCATGTAGGCCTTGGCCACCTTGGCGTACCGGGCGTTGCGCACCGACTCGTCACCACGGGGGACGGCGATCTTGTCGATGCAGTAGAAGTCGTCGGACCCGATGAAGTTGCCGTAGTAGGTGGGACGGCAGTTGGCCATGGCCAGGGTCTGGCCCTCGTCGGTGGAGAAGTACACGTGATGGGTGAAGCGCGACAGGTTGAAGCCGATCCACGGGGTGATGACGAGCACGGCCGCCGCCCCCCCGAGGGCGAGGTAGCCGATGCGCCGGCGCCAGTCCAGGGCGCGGTGCAGGAGGAGGATGGGGGCCAGGACGAGGGGCACGAGCAGCACCTGCTCGGCCCGGGTGTCGGCCGCCAGGCCGCACAGGAGGCCCAGGCCGGCGGCACCGGCCAGGCCGGGACGGCGCCACAGGCGGACGGCGGCCAGGATCACCAGGGCCACCAGGAGGAGGACCAGGGTCTCGGACAGGCCCAGGAACTCGTTGATCCAGTAGTTGGGGTAGACGGCGGCCACCACGGCCGCCACCAGGCCCACGCGCCGGCCCCCCACCTCCCGGGCGGCCAGGCCCGTGCAGAAGACGGCGGCGGCCCCGATGGCGCAGGCGAAGAACAGCTG
>DATJOV010000182.1:0-23202 GCA_035506735.1 Acidimicrobiales bacterium
CCAGCCCGAGGACCGCACCCGGAGCTGACGTCGAGGGCGCTTCCCCTACACAGGGGGATGGAGGGGAAGCGCCGACGTCGGTCCCGGGTCGCCCGCCCGGTCGGGCCCGCCCCACGGGGGAGGCCCGCCGGGGGGTGACCACCCCGACGCCCCGGCGCCGGGTCGTGGGTCGGTGCGACCGGCCCCGGTGCCGCTCCGGCCCGGATCGGACGGGCCCGGGTCGGGGAGGGCCGCCAGCCACACCACCATGCGGGCCCCGTGCCCCCCGTCCACGGGGGACTCGGCCCGCACCGTGGCCCCCATGGCGCCGGCCAGCTCGGCCACGATGGCGAGCCCCAGCCCGGCCCCGGTCTTGCGGGCCGGCAGCCGGTCCGAGGTGAAGTGGCGCTCGAAGACGTGGGGGAGGTCGTCGGGGGCGATGCCGGGGCCGTCGTCGGCCACCCACAGCGCCACCCAGCCCCCCACCCGGGCCGCCCCCACCTCCACCACGGCGGTGGCGAACTTGAGGGCGTTCTCCACCAGGTTGGCCAGGACCTGCCCCAGGCGGTCGGGGTCGGCCTCGGCCCACAGGCCGGGGGCGGTGGCGTCGCGCAGGACCAGGCCGGCCGCGGCCGCCTCGGGGGCGAACCCCTCGGCCCGGTCGTGGGCCACCCGGCCGCAGTCGATGCGGCGCCGCTGGAGCGAGAACTGGCTGGCCTGGAGGCGGGCCAGGTCGAGGAGGTCCTGGACCAGGCGCTCCAGGCGCCGGGCCTCGGACCCCACGATGGCCAGGGCCCCGGCCACGTCGTCGGTGGCCCCCTCGGCCACGGCGTCGGCGTAGCCCCGGATGGAGGTGAGGGGGGTGCGCAGCTCGTGCGACACCGACAGGAGGAACTGGCGCTCGAGGTCCTGGGAGCGGCGCAGGGCCTGGCCCAGGGTGGTGATGGCGGCGGCCAGCTCGACCAGCTCGGGGTCGTCCCGGCGCCCCACCGGCACGGTGGCGGCCAGGTTGCCCGCCGCCATCTGCCGGGTGGCGGCCACGGCGCGCTCCACCGGGGCGCTGATGCGCCGGGCCAGGACGGCCGCCACCACCACCCCCGCCACCAGCACCACCCCCGCCACCAGGAGGAAGTAGTCGAGGCCGTTGAAGGGGCTGCGGATGCGCCGGGTCACCACCAGGACGGGGTCGTCGCGCACAGGCAGGGTCCGGGTGATGCGCAGGCGCTGGCGGGCCGTGAGGGACAGAGGCTGGGCCACGAAGACCACGTTGCCCACGTTGCCGGCCACGGCCCGGCCCCGGGCCAGGGCGGGGGCGTTCACGAGGGCGGCCGTGAGGGGGGCGGGCACGGCGCTCAGGGTGCCGTCGGGGCGCAGGCCCACCACGGCCAGGCGGTCGAAGGCCCCCACCTGGCGCAGGACGTCGGCCTGGCGCTGCTCCAGGAAGGCGGGGTCGGCCGACATGACGGCCCCGATGGCCTGGGTCTCGGACACGATCTGGTTCTCGGCGCTCGTGATGGCGGCCCGGCGCACGAGCAGGACGCTGCCGGCCACGGTGAGCACCAGGGTGCCGATGACCACGGCCAGGATGGCGACGGTGATGCGGCGGCGCACGGGCGGCCGCTCAGCCCAGCCGGTAGCCGACCCCCCACACGGTGGTGAGGGGGAGGTCGTCGCCCAGCTTCTTGCGCAGCTGGCGCACGTGGACGTCGACGGTGCGCTCGTCGCCGTACCAGCCCTCGCCCCACACCCCGTCGAGTAGGCGGCGGCGGCTCAGGGCCAGGCCCCGGTTGGTGACCAGGTAGGCCAGGAGGTCGAACTCCCGGGTGGTGAGGGGGACGACCTCCTCCCCCCGCCGCACCTCGCGCCGGGCCGTGTCCACGGCGATGGAGCCCAGGGCCAGAACGGCCGGCCCGGCCGGGGGCGGGGCGGCGGCCCGGCGCAGGATGGCCCGGACCCGGCCCACCAGCTCGCGGGGGGAGAAGGGCTTGGTGACGTAGTCGTCGGCCCCGAGCTCGAAGCCGATGACCCGGTCGACCTCGTCGTCGCGGGCCGTGAGCACCACCACCGGCACGTCCCCGGCGCCGGCCCGCAGGCGGCGGCACACGTCGAAGCCGTCGAGCTCGCCCGGGAGCCCGATGTCCACCACCACCAGCTTGGGGCGGTCCCGCTCGACGTAGGCCAGGCCGGCGGCGGCGTCCTCCGCCTGCAGGACGCGGTAGCCCTCGCGCCGCAGGTACAGGGCCACCAGGTCGGAGATGTTGCGGTCGTCCTCGATGACCACGATGGTGTCCCCGTCGCCCGCCATCGCGCCCAGCCTGCCACCGGCCGGCCGCCCGGGACGGGGACCGTGGACGGTGCGGGGCATCCCCCCACCGTGGTCCCCCGGGGTGAGGCGGGGGTGAGACAGGGGTGAGGAGGATGTGAGGGGGGCGCCGCCGACCCTGCCCGGGACGGCACACCCCGCCCGTTATCCTGGCGGCGGTGCCGCCCGACACCTACCTGAGCACGATCCTCGCCGCCCATCGCGCCCGGGCCCGGGACCAGCGCCGGTCCCTCGACGCCCTGGTGGCCGAGGCCCAGGACAGCCCCCCGCCCCGTCCCTTCGCCGCCCGCCTGGAGGAGCCCGCCGGCGGGGTGCTGGGGGTCATCGCCGAGATCAAGCGGCGCTCGCCCTCCAAGGGGGACCTCGATCCCGGCCTCGACCCCGCCGCCGTGGCGGCCGAGTACGAGGCCGGGGGGGCGGCCTGCCTGTCGGTGCTGACCGACGAGCGCTTCTTCGGGGGCTCGCCCGCCGACCTGGCCTCGGCCCGGGCCGCCTGTGCCCTCCCCGTGCTGCGCAAGGACTTCACGGTGTGCCCCGAGGACGTGTGCGAGGCCCGCATCATGGGGGCCGACGCCGTCCTGCTCATCGTGGCCGCCCTCACCGACACCGAGCTCGGCACCCTCCACACCCTGGCGGACGAGCTCGGGCTGGACGCCCTGGTGGAGGTGCACGACCGGGCCGAGCTCGACCGGGCCCTCGGTGTCGGGGCCGAGCTGGTGGGGGTGAACCGGCGCAACCTCACCACCTTCGCCGTGGACCCCGGGCGGGCCGACGCCCTGGTGGGGCACATCCCCCCCGAGGTGGTGGCCGTGGCCGAATCGGGGATCACCGGGCCCGACGACGCCCGGCGCCTGGCCGACGTCGGCTTCCAGGCCGTGCTGGTGGGGGAGACCCTGGTGCGGGCGGGCGACCGGCGGGCCGCCGTGGCCGGCCTGGCCGGCCACACCGTGGGGTCGCGCCACCCCCACGGGGACGGGCCCCGGGCGGGGGGATGACACCGTGCTGGTGAAGATCTGCGGCATCACCTCGGAGCCCGACGCCCTCCTGGCCGTGGGCCTCGGGGCCGACGCCATCGGGTTCATCTTCGCCCCCTCGCCCCGCCAGGTCGCCCCCCAGGCGGTGCGGCGCATCATCGAGCGCGTCCCCCCCGAGATCCTGACCGTGGGGGTGTTCCGCAACGAGGCCCGCACCCGGGTGGTGGACATCGTGAACGGGATCGGCCTGCGCGCCGCCCAGCTCCACGGGGACGAGACGGCCGAGGACACCCGCTGGGTGGCCGAGCGGGTAGGGGTGACCCTCAAGGCCTTCCCGGCCGGGGACCCCCACATCGCCCGCATCGACGACTACGGCGTGGAGGCGGTGCTGGTGGACGCCGAGTCGCCCGGGTCGGGCGAGGTCTTCGACTGGCGCCTGGCCGAGGGGGTGGTGGACCCGCACCGCCTCATCGTGTCGGGGGGCCTGCGCCCCGACAACGTGACCGACGCCATCGTCCACCTCCGCCCGTTCGGGGTCGACGTGTGCTCGGGGGTGGAGGCCGAGCCGGGCCACAAGGACCCGGCCAAGCTGCGCGCCTTCATCGCCGCCGCCCGGGCCGCGGCGGGCGAGGCCGACGAGGGGGAGGCCGGGGCGGGGGCGCCGGGGACCCCGGCCGCCGGTGCCCCCTTCGACTGGCAGGAGGAGGTGTGAGCGGGCCGGGGCTCATGGGCGAGCCCTCGGCCGACGGGCGCTTCGGCGAGTTCGGCGGGCGCTTCGTCCCCGAGTCGCTCGTGCCGGCGTGCCTGGAGCTCGAGGCCGCCTTCCGGGCCGCCTGGGCCGATCCCGCCTTCCACGACGAGCTCGGGGCCATCCTGCACCACTACGGCGGGCGCCCCACCCCGGTGACCGAGTGCGCCCGGCTGTCGGAGCGCCTCGGGGTGCGGGTGCTGCTCAAGCGCGAGGACCTGGCCCACACCGGGTCCCACAAGCTCAACAACGTCATCGGCCAGGCCCTCCTGGCCCGGCGCCTGGGGAAGCGGCGCCTGGTGGCCGAGACCGGGGCGGGCCAGCACGGGGTGGCCAGCGCCACCGCCGCCGCCCTCTTCGGCATGGCGTGCGTGGTCTACATGGGGGAGGTCGACACCGAGCGCCAGGCCCTCAACGTCTTCCGCATGGAGCTCCTCGGGGCCGAGGTGCGCCCGGTGCGCTCGGGCAGCCGGACCTTGAAGGACGCCGTGAACGAGGCCCTGCGGGAGTGGGTGGCCACCGTGGCCGACACCCACTACTGCCTGGGGTCGGTCATGGGCCCCCACCCCTACCCGTGGATGGTGCGCGAGCTCCAGCGGGTGGTGGGGGACGAGGCCCGGGACCAGTGCCGGGCCGTGCTGGGGGGGGCCGACCCCGACTGGGTGGTGGCCTGCATCGGCGGGGGCTCCAACGCCGCCGGGACCTTCGCCGGGTTCGTCGACACCCCCGCCGCCCTGGTCGGGGTGGAGGCGGCCGGGGGGGCGGCCATCGGCCACGGCGTCCCCGGCGTGATCCACGGCATGAAGAGCTACGTCCTGCAGGACGAGGCCGGGCAGGTGCTCGAGGCCGAGTCCATCTCGGCCGGCCTCGACTATCCGGGCATCGGGCCCGAGCACGCCCACCTGGCGGCGGTGGGGCGCACCCGCTACGTCCAGGCCACCGACGCCGAGGTCCTGGACGCCTTCCGCCTCCTGGCCGAGACCGAGGGGATCCTCCCCGCCCTGGAGTCGGCCCACGCCCTGGCCTGGGTGGCGGGCCAGGCGGGGCGGGCCATCCCGGCCGGCGACACCGTGCTCATCACCCTGTCGGGACGGGGTGACAAGGACGTGGCCCAGGTCCGGGACCTCCTGCGGTGAGCGCCGACCCCGCCCCGGTCGCCACCATCGGGGCCCTCGAGGCCCACCTCCGGGCCCGCCGGGCCCAGGGCCGCAAGCTCCTCGTCCCCTACGTCACGGGGGGGATGGACCCGGCCTGGGCCGACGCCGTCATGGCCGTGGCCGACGCCGGGGCCGACGCCATCGAGATCGGCATCCCCTTCTCCGACCCCATGATCGACGGTCCCGTCATCCAGGAGGCCTCGCTCCGGGCCCTGCGGCGGGGCACCACCCCTGACGGGGTCCTCGCCACCCTGAGCCGCATGGACCTGCCCGTGCCCCTGTGCGTCATGACCTACTACAACATCGTCTTCCGGGCCGGCCTGCGCCGCTTCGCCCGCTCCCTGGCCGGGGCCGGGGTGGCGGGGGCCATCCTCCCCGACCTTCCCCTGGAGGAGGCCGAGGAGTGGTGCGCCGAGGCCGACGCCGCCGGGGTGGCCACCGTGCTGCTGGTGGCCCCCCCCACCCCCGTGGAGCGGGCCCGGGCCATCTGCGCCCGGAGCCGCGGCTTCGTCTACGCCGTCGGGGTCATGGGGGTGACGGGCGAGCGGGCCTCCCTGGCCGATTCGGCCGGGGAGGTGGCGGGGAAGGTGCGGGCCGTCACCGACCGCCCCGTGTGCATCGGCATCGGGGTCTCGACCGCGGCCCAGGCCCAGGCGGCCTCGGCCCACGCCGACGGCGTGGTGGTGGGCTCGGCCCTGGTGCGCCGGCTCCTGGAGGGGGGCGGTCCCGACGGTGCCGCCGCCTTCGTGGCCGAGCTCCGGGCCGGCCTGGACGGCGCCTGACCCGGCCCCGGCCCCGAAGCCGTCCGAGGAGCCGGTGTCTCGGCGGGCCCGTCTTTCCGAGGGGCTGGTCCCTCCGAGGGAAAAGTCTTTCCTGGGGCACAGTGTGGCCACAGGTGGCGGGCATACGGTGACGCAGCGGGACGGGACGGAGCACGACGGCCGTCGCCGATCCCGCCGGGCCCCACGGCGGGGCCCGAGCCGGTCGAGCAACGGAGACCGCCGCATGAGCGAAGCGCCCCACACCCCGCCCCAGCCGAATCCCGGGCCGTCCGGCCCGCCCCCCGGAGCATGGACGCCCCCGCCCGGGGCCTGGGTCCCCCCCGGGGCCTGGGTCCCGCCCGCCCCGGCTCCGGCGCGCCCCCGGCGGCGCCTCCTCGCCGCGGTGGCGGGGGTGGGTGCCGCCGCCGGTGTGGCCGTGGGCGTGGCCGCCCTGGCCGACGCCGCCACGGCCGGGCCCGGCGCCCCGACGGCGGCGGCGGCCACGGCCGACAGCTCGGGCTCCACCACCACCACCACGCCCGCCTCCACTCCGGGACCCGGCATCCGGCGCGGCTTCGGCGGCCCGGGGGGCTTGGCCGGCGCCGGCCTCGGGCTCGGCCCCGTCGTCGACGGCCAGTACACGGTCAAGGGGCCGGACGGCTACGAGACCGTCGCCGAGCGCACCGGCACGGTGGCCACCCTGACCGACACCTCGGGCACCACGTGGACCCTCGTGGTGAAGAGCGCCGACGGCACCACGGGGACCTTCACGGTGGACACGGGGACGAGCGTGGACGGGGGCGAGATGGGCATCGCCAGCGTGAAGACCGGTGACAGCGTGACCGTCCTCGCCGTGGTCTCGGGCGGCACCGACACCGCCAAGCAGGTGACCGACCAGACCGTCCTCAGGGCCGACGGAGGCTCGTGGCGCCCCGCCTTCGGCGCCGGCGCCGGTCCCATGGGCAAGCGGGGCGCCGGTGCACCGGGCGGCACCGGAGGCTCGTCCTCCACCTCCTCCTCCTCGCCGTCGGGGGCGTCCCCGGCCTGAGGGCCCGGCCCGCCCGGGTCGCCGTGGCGCTCAGCCCCGGCGGCGCCCAAGGCGGCGGCGCCGGCCCTGGTTGTGGGCCTCCAGGCGGCGGCGGATGAGCTCGCGCCGCTCCTGGAGCTGGCGGTAGGTGAGGGCGTCGACGTCGTCGCCCACCCCGAGCGAGGCCCGGATGCCGGCCACGTCGGGGCCGGGGATGGTGCCGGGCTCGACCCCCATCTCGCGGGCGATGCGGTCGCCGTGGCGCTCGTGGAAGTACAGCACCACCTGGACGATCTCCCCGATGACGTCCACGTTGGGGGCCATCACGGCCAGGGCCCCGTCCAGGAAGAGCATGTCCTTCACGTAGAGCATGAGCTCCTTGGGCATGCGGGCCCCGTAGCCGAGGAGGCGCTTGGTCACCTCCCGGATCTCGGCCGTGAGCTCCTCGGCCGTGAGGGTGGTGGGGTCCACCGGGGGCTTGTCCAGGCCCAGGTCGGCGATGACGGCGTCGATGTCGATCCCGGCCGGGAGGGCCCCCAGGTCGCGCATGGCGGCCAGCTGGCCCGGGACGTCGTTGGCCGAGGCCGCCACCACCAGCCGCAGGAAGGCCAGGCGCCGGGCCTCGTCGAAGCGCCCCGTGATGCCGAAGTCGAGCAGGGCCACCCGCCCGTCCGCCTGGACCAGGAGGTTGCCGCCGTGGAGGTCGCCGTGGAAGACCCCGTAGAGGAGAGCCCCTTCCAGGAAGGCGATGAGGGCGGCGTGGAGGACCGCCTCGGTGTCGATGCCGGCCGCCCGCATGGCCTCGGCGTCCCCCCAGGCGAAGCCGTCCAGGCGCTCCATGACCAGGACCCGGCGCGTCACCAGGGTGGGGTGGGGGCGGGGGACCACGATGGCCTGCTGGCCCGTCTCGGCCAGGACGGCCGCCACGTCCAGCATGTTCTCGGCCTCGAGGCGGAAGTCGAGCTCCTCCACGATGGTCTCGGCGAACAGCTCGACCAGGGCCGGGGGGTTGGCCAGGGCCGCCACCGGGATCCGCCCCACCAGGAGGGGGGCGATCCAGCTCATGGCGGCCAGGTCGTGGCGCACCAGGCGGGCCACGTCGGGACGCTGGACCTTCACCACCACGTCCTCCCCGCTCGCCAGCCGGGCCCGGTGGACCTGGGCCACCGAGGCCGCCGCCAGGGGGACGGGGTCGAAGTCGGCGAAGAGGCGTCCGAGGGGCGCCCCCAGGTCGGCCTCCACGATGGCCCGCACCACGGGGAAGGGCTCGGCCGGGACCTGGTCCCGGCACAGGCGGAACTCGGTGACGAGCTCCACGGGGAAGAGACCCTCCCCCGAGGAGAGGATCTGCCCCAGCTTGATGTAGGTGGGACCCAGGCGCTCGAAGGCCCGCCGCAGGCGGCGCGACAGCCCGGCCCGCGACGCGTGGGGACCGCGCCGGCGCTCCAGGAGGTACCAGGCGCCCACGGCCACGCCCAGCCGGGCCCCCACCCGCACCACCCGCACCCCGGGGGGCAGGCGGCGCCGGCGGGTGAGGCGGGGGGCCTCGGCCCGGGTGCGGGCCCGGAGGGGGACGATGCCCTCGCGCCACGTCAGGGCGTCGGGGTCCACCAGCCAGGGGGGGCGGGTCGAGAAGGCCCCCACGGCCAGGTCGGACGGCGGCGCGGCAGCGGGCTCGGGCGCCGGGGCGGCCCCCCCGACGGTGGCGGTCATCGCGCGAACGGTACCGCCCCGGCAGGCCCTATCCGGTCACGTCCACCCGCCGTCCCCCCGACGCGTCCCGTCCGGGGGAGCCGGGATCAGGGGGCCGGGGGCGGGCCCAGCACCAGGCAGCCGTTGTGGCCCCCGACGCCGAAGGAGTTGGAGAGGGCGGGGGCGGGGTCCCAGGCCCGGGCCTCCCCGTGCACCACGTCCAGGGGGATCTCGGGGTCGGGCTCCTCGTAGCCGGCCGTGGGGGGGATGCGGCCGTGCCGGAGCGACAGGGCGGTGGCCACGGCCTCGATGGCCCCGGCCCCGCCCAGGGCGTGCCCGGTGACGCCCTTGACCGAGGTCACCGGGGGCGCGGAGGTCCCGAACACCTTCTCGATGGCCTGGGCCTCGGCCAGGTCGTTGAGGGGGGTGGAGGTCCCGTGGGCGTTGATGTGGCCGATGTCGGCCGGTGCCACCCCGGCGTCGGCCAGGGCCAGCTCCATGCACGCCGCCGCCCCGTTGCCCCCCGGGGCGGGGGCGGTGATGTGGTGGGCGTCGGCGGTGGAGGCCGCCCCCAGGAGCTCGGCGTAGATGCGGGCGCCGCGCCGGCGGGCGTGGTCGAGGTCCTCGAGGACCAGGGCCCCGGCCCCCTCGGCGCACACGAACCCGTCGCGCCGGGCGTCGAAGGGACGGGAGATCCCGAGCGACGACAGCGCCGTCATGTTGGCGAAGGCGGCCAGGCCCACGCCCACCAGGGCCGCCTCCGACCCGCCCCCGATGGCCACGTCGCAACGGCCCGAGGCCACCAGCCGGCCGGCGGCGGCGATGGCGTGGGTCCCCGCCGCGCAGGCCGTGGCGATGGTCTCGCACGGGCCGTGCCAGCCGGCCCGCATGGAGACGTTGGCGGCGCCGGCGTTGGCCATCATCATGGGGATGAGGAAGGGCGACACCCGGCGGGCCCCCTTCCCCAGGAACACCTCGATCTGGTCCTGGAGGGTCTCGAGCCCGCCCACCCCGGTGGCGAAGACCACGCCCGATCGGTCGGGGTCGGCCCCGAGCTCCCCCGCGTCGGCCAGGGCCATGTCGGCGGCGGCCACGGAGAACTGGGCGAAGCGGTCGACCCGGCGCACCTCCTTGGGACCGAACCACAGGGTGGGGTCGAACCCCGGCACCCGGCGCTCGCCCTCGGGGGCGGGCCGCTGCAGCCCCTCCCAGAAGGCCTCGAGCCCGATGCCGCAGCAGGCCAGGACGCCCAGACCGGTCACGGCCACGCGCCGCCCCGGCACGGGGCCGTCGGGGCCGACCCCGAGGAGCATCAGAGCTTGGCCGAGATCAGCTCGTAGGCCTGGCCCACCGTCTCGATGCCCTCGAGCTCGGACTCGTCGACGGTGACGTCGAAGGCCTCCTCGAGGGCCATCACCAGCTCGACCAGGTCGAGGCTGTCGGCGTCGAGGTCGTCGCCGAAGCGGGCCTCGGGCACGACCTTGTCCGCCGGCACCTGCAGCACGTCGACCGCGCACGCCCGGAACTTGGTGAAGGTGGCGTCGTCGCTCACCGTGTCCTCCTTGCTCGTTGCAGTGCTGCTCGTTGCACCGCTGCTCGTACCGCTCGTGTCACCGGCGTTCCCGCCGGTCCTCCACGCCGGGACCCGGCGCGCCGGCCCGCCGCCCCGGCGCGCTCACAGCCCCATCCCGAGGCCGCCGTCCACGGGGACCACGGCGCCGGTGATGTAGGCAGCCTCGTCCGAGGCGAGGAACGCCACCGCCGCCGCCACCTCCTCGGGGGCGGCCCTGCGGCCCAGGGGCACCATCGCCAGGAGCTGGTCGACGCGCTGTTGTCCCAGGCCGGCGATCATATCCGTGTCCACCACCCCGGGAGCCACCACGTTGACGGTGATACCCCGGCTGCCCACTTCGCGCGCCAGGGACCGGGCCAGGCCCACCAGCCCGGCCTTGGCGGCGCCGTAGTTGACCTGTCCCGGTGACCCCAGGAAGGCCACCACCGACGACACCAGGACGATCCGCCCCCCGTGGGCCCGCACCATGGCGCCCAGGGCGCGCCGGGTGACGCGGTAGACGCCGCTCAGGTCGGTGTCGAGCACCTCGGTCCAGGCTTCCTCGCCCATGCGCAGGAGGAGGGTGTCCCGGGTCACCCCGGCGTTGGCCACCAGGACCTGCACCGGGCCGTGGGCCTCCTCGGCCGCGGCGAAGGCCCGCTCGACCTCCTCCGGCCGGCGCACGTCGCAGGGCAGGGCCACCAGGTCCACCTGCCCCGGCCCCGTCCCGGCCAGGTCCCCGGGGGGGGCGGTGCGGTAGGTCACCACCACCCGGTCGCCCTGGGCCTGGAAGCGCCGGGCGCAGGCCAGGCCGATGCCGCGCGAGCCCCCCGTGACGAGGACCACCCGCCCGGAGGCGGGGTCGGCGGCCGGGCTCACGGGGCGCTCACGAGGCGGCCCGGGCCGGCCAGCGCAGGACGGTGCTGGCCCAGGCCATGCCCGCCCCGAAGCCCGACAGGAGGACCACGTCGCCCTCGCCCAGGCGACCCTCGTCGGCGGCGGCGGCCAGGGCCAGGGGGACCGAGGCGCTCGAGGTGTTGCCGGTGCGGTCGAGGACCACGCTGACCCGCTCCATGGGCAGCCCCAGGCGACCGGCGGCGGCTTCGATGATGCGCAGGTTGGCCTGGTGGGGCACGAAGACGGCCACGTCGTCGGGGGTGAGCCCGGCCCGGGCCAGGGCGGCCGAGGCCGAGTCCACGGTGATCCGCACGGCCCGGCGGAAGACCTCCTTGCCCTCCATGGCCATGGTGCCCCCGTGGGGGCAGGTGAGGAGGTCGTGGCCGCTGCCGTCGAGGCCCATGTCCACGCCCAGGAGCCCGCCGTCCTCGCTGGCCTCGAGGACCACCGCCCCCGCCCCGTCGGCGAAGAGGACGGCCGTGGCCCGGTCGGTGGCGTCGGTGATCTGCGACAGGCAGTCGGCCCCGATGAGCAGGCAGCGCCGGGCCGCCCCCGACACGAGGGCCCCGTTGGCCACCACCAGGGCGTAGACGAACCCGGCACAGGCGGCGTTCACGTCGAAGGCCCCGCCCCCGAGCCCGAGGGCGTGGTGGACGGCGGCCGAGGTGGCCGGCACGGCCAGGTCGGGCGTGCACGTGGCCAGCACCAGCAGGTCGATCTGGGTGGGGTCGAGGGCGGCCCGGGCCAGGGCCCGGCCCCCGGCCGCCGCCGCCAGGCCCGACACCGAGCCCCCCACGCGCCGCTCCCGGATGCCGGTGCGCTCCACCACCCAGGCGTCGGTGGTGTCGAGGCGGCGCTCGAGGTCGGCGTTGGTGACCACGGCCTCGGGCAGGGCCGTGCCCCAGCCGGTGATGACACCGCCCCGTCCCACGACCTCAGGGCCTCCCGGGCGCGGCGCCGCCCCGGTCCGGGCCGCTCACGCCTCGCTCGCCGAGACCCGCAGCCAGGCGATGGGCTCGCCCCCGGCCACCCGCTCGCCCCGGTGGGCCAGGAAGCCCACCACCGTCCCGGCGAAGGGGGTGCGCACCTCGGTGTCGCCCACCGTCCCGAGCACGTCCCCCACCACCACGACGGGGGCGGCCGGCGCCCCGGCCTCGGTGGGCAGGGCCCCGAGGTCCCCCGGACCGGGGGCCCCCAGGCCGACGGCCGGCTCGAAGACTCCGGCGGCGGGGGAGATGACGACCCGCTCCGAGGTGTAGAGGTGCTCGCCCTGGTGGGCGCTGGCGTAGGCGTGCCAGGTGTCGCTGCCCGCCACGGCGTCGACCAGTCCCACCAGGTCGTCAGGGGTGGCCACGGCCACGGCGGCGGCGTCGGGCAGGGACCGGCGGGCCAGCCCGGTGAGCACCCCGCCCGGGCCCACCTCGACCAGGCGGGTGGCGCCCAGGCCGGCCAAGGTCTCGAGGCTCTGGCGCCAGCGCACCGGGCTGCACAGCTGGGCCGACAGGAGCCCCCGCCACGCCTCGGCGTCGGGATGGGTGCGGGCGTCGACGTTGGCCACCACCGGGATCTCCGGCGCCGAGAACTCGGTGTCGGCCAGGGCCTTGCGCAGCCACGAGCGGGCCGGCGCCATGAGGGCGGTGTGGAAGGCCCCGGCCACCGGGAAGGGCACGACACGGCGCGCCCCCAGCTCCTTGGCGATGGCCCCGGCCGCCTCCACCGCCTCGGCCGTCCCGGCGATGACGACCTGGCCCGGGGCGTTGTAGTTGGCCACCCACACGTCGCTCTCGGCCCGCTGGCAGGCGGCCTCGACGGTGTCGTCGTCGGCGCCCATCACCGCCGCCATGGTGCCGGGGCGGTCCTCGGCGGCGTGGTGCATGGCCTCGCCCCGCTCGATGACGAGGCGCACCCCCTCCTCGAAGCCGATGGCCCCGCTGGCGGCCAGGGCGGTGTACTCGCCCAGGCTGTGCCCGGCGCACATGGTGGGCTCGATGCCGACGCGCTCGATGGCGTCCAGCACCACCAGGCTGAGCACGAAGGTGGCCAGCTGGGCGTTGGCGGTGAGGGTGAGCTCGTCCTGGTCGGCGTGGAGGAGCAGCCGGGCCACGTCGCGCCCGCCCACGGCCGAGGCCTCCTCCACCACCTCCCACGACGGGTGCTCGGTCCACGGACGGCCCATGCCCGGACGTTGCGATCCCTGACCCGGGAACGTGAACGCCAGCACTCGCGGTCCTCCTCTCGTCGCCGCACCGTCGATGGGGTCGACCCCAGGGTGGCACGTCGGCGGGGCCCGGTCACGTTACCGGGAGGTCATCGCCCGCCCCCGGTGCGCCCCCCCCGGTACGATCGACGCGCCCGCCCGAGTGAGGGAACCGGTAGACCTGATGGCCTCAAAAGCCATTGCCCGAAAGGGCGTGCGGGTTCGAATCCCGCCTCGGGCACACTGCTGTCTCTCTTCCTGTTTCTCTTTCTGTCTCTCTCCCTGCCGGTCGTGTCGTTGCTCGCCGCCGCCGCCGGACCCGCCACCCCGCCCACCGGCCCGGCCGCCGGTCCCGGCACGGCGGGGTGGTGGCGGCGGGCGACCCCCGGGGGCGGTGGTGGCCACGAACGGGCGTTCGGCCCGTGCGGGCCCGGTGCCCTGCACCGATGTGCGTAGAATTCCCCCGCATGCGCAGGGTGCACGTGGAGCGATCGCTGCGGGACGTCCACGGCCGTCTCGTGCAGCAGCGCCAGGAGCTGGCGGTCCTCGACGAGCAGCTGGTGGTGCTCAACGACGCCGCCGACGACGCCCGGATCCGCTCCCTGGTGTCGGAGACCCCGGTGGCCGGCCACGAGTACACCGACGCCCAGCGGACCGCCGACGCCGCCAACCGGGCCCGGTCGGCCCTGGTGGCGAGCATCGGCGAGCTCGAGCGCCGACAGGACGAGCTCCTCGGCCAGCTGGCCGCGGAGCCCCGGTAACCGCCCCCCGAACCGAGGAGAGGGATCGTCGCATGCCCAGGCGCGTCGTCATCGCCGAGGACGAGGCCATCATCCGCCTCGACCTCAAGGAGATCCTCGAGGCCGAGGGGTACGAGGTCGTGGGGGAGACCGGTCGCGGCGACGAGGCCGTCGAGCTCGTGGCCGAGCACGAGCCCGACCTGGCCATCCTGGACGTGAAGATGCCGGGGATCGACGGGATCGAGGCCGCCCGGCGCATCTCGGCCGAGCAGCGGGTGGCCGTGCTCATCCTCACCGCCTTCAGCCAGCGCAACCTCATCGAGGACGCCCGGGACGCCGGGGTGGCCGCCTACCTGGTCAAGCCCTTCCAGCGGGGCGAGCTGGTCCCGGCCATCGAGGTGGCCCTGGCCCGCTTCGAGGAGTACACCGCCATCGAGGAGGAGTACGCCCGCCTGTCCCAGGAGGTGGCCAACCTGACCGACAAGCTCGAGACCCGACAGATGGTGGACCGGGCCAAGGGTGTGCTCATGGACCGGCACGGGATGGAGGAGGGCGAGGCCTTCCGCTTCATCCAGCGCACCGCCATGGACCGGCGCAGCCTCATGAAGGACGTGGCGAGCGAGGTGGTGGAGGGCTCGCTCACCCCCTGAGCCGGCCCGGGGCCGGCGCGCCAGGCGACCCCTAGGATGCCGGTGATGGCCGACCGCAGCGGCGCGCTGTACCTGCTCGACGGCAACTCCCTGGTCTTCCGGGCCTTCTTCGCCCTCCCCATCGACCTGGCCACCAAGGCGGGCCAGGTGACCAACGCCGTCCACGGCTTCACCTCCATGGTGGTCATGCTCCTGCGGGACAACGACCCGAGCGGCATGGCCGTGGCCTTCGACCGGCCCGAGCCGACCTTCCGCGACGCCATCGTGGACGACTACAAGGGCAACCGGCCCGAGACCCCCGACCTGCTCGTCCCCCAGTTCGCCCTGGTGCGCGACGTGCTGGCGGCCATGGGCATCACCATGGTGGAGAAGTCGGGGTACGAGGCCGACGACGTCCTCGCCACCCTGGCGACGGCGGGGCGCGACGCCGGGCGCGACGTGGTGGTGGTGACCGGGGACCGCGACAGCTACCAGCTGGTGGAGGACCCCCACGTCAAGGTCATGTACACCCGGCGCGGCATCTCCGACACCGTCGTCTACGACGAGGCCGGCATCGTCGAGCGCACCGGGGTGGCCCCGGCCGCCTACCCCACCCTGGCCGCCCTGCGGGGCGACACCTCGGACAACCTCCCGGGGGTGCCCGGGGTGGGGGAGAAGACGGCGGCCAAGCTGGTCACCACCTACGGCGACCTGGACGGGATCTTCTCCCACCTCGATGCCCTGTCCCCCAAGCTGCGCCAGAACCTGGCCGAGCACGAGGAGCAGGTGCGGCGCAACGCCCTCGTGATCCCCCTGGTGCGCGACGTCGCCCTGGACGTGGGTCCGGGCGACTTCGACCTGGGGCGCTGGGACCCGGCCGAGGTCAAACGGGTCTTCGGCGAGCTCGAGCTGCGCTCGCTGTGGCAGCGCCTGGCCCCCCTCATGGGGGGGGACGCCGAGGAGGCGCTCCCCCGGGCACCGGGTGCCCCGCCCCCGGTGCGGGTCGACCTCGACGCGGTGGTGGCCGAGGTCCCGGCCGGCCCCCCCCAGGCGGCCGCCGCCCTGGGGGAGCTGGCGGCGGCCCAGGCCCCGGTGGCGCTGGCCCCGGTGTGGTCGGGCGACCCCGGGCGCTCCCCCCTGGTGGGCATGGCCGTGGCCGCCGTGGCCCCGGCGGACGCCGCCGCCCCGGCGGACGCCGCGGGCGGGGGCGACGGGGGGTCGTCCGGCGACCGCACCCCCCGGCCCCTGTGGCTCGACGCCGCCGCCCTCGACGACGGTGCCGTGCACGACGCCCTCCGGGTCCTCGTGGCCACGGGTGGGGCGCCGGTGGTGGCCCACGGCTGCAAGGAGCTCATGCGCAGCCTCCTGCCCACCGGGATCGACATCACGGGCCTGGTCCTCGACACCGCCGTGGCCGCCTACCTCCTCGACCCCTCGTCGGGGCGCTACACCCTGGAGGACGTGGTCGAGGTGCAGCTGGGGGTGGCCCTCGACGCCGGGGCGGAGGCGGGCGCGGCCGGGCAGCTGGCCCTCGAGGCCGACCCGGGCGAGGAGCTCCCGGCCGCCACGGCCCGGCGTGCCGCCGCCCTGGCCCTCCTGCTCGGGCCCGTGCGCGACGCCCTGGAGCGGGCCGGGCTCACCCGCCTGCACGACGAGGTGGAGCGCCCCCTCGTCCGGGTCCTGGCCCGCATGGAGGTGGCGGGGGTGCGCGTCGACGCGGGCGAGCTGCGGCGCATCGCCGAGGGCCTGCGGGCCGAGTGCGCCCGCCTCGAGGCCGAGATCCACGAGCTGGCGGGGGAGACCTTCAACGTCAACTCGACACCGCAGCTGCGTTCCGTGCTCTACGACCGGCTCGGGCTCACACCGGGGCGCAAGACCAAGACCGGGTACTCCACCGACGCCGCCACCCTGGAGCGGCTGCGGGGCCAGCACCCCGTGGTGGACACCCTGCTGCGCTACCGCGAGGTGGAGAAGCTGCGGTCCACCTACGGCGAGACCCTCCTGGCCGAGGTGGCCCCCGACGGCCGCATCCACGCCACCTTCGGCCAGACCGTGGCCCGCACCGGGCGGCTGTCGTCGGACCGGCCCAACCTCCACAACATCCCGGTGCGCACCGAGGAGGGCCGCCGCCTGCGCAAGGCCTTCATCCCGGCCGAGGGGTGCCGGCTCCTCGTGGCCGACTACGACCAGATCGAGCTGCGGGTCATCGCCCACCTGTCCGAGGACCCCGGGCTGGTGGCGGCCTTCGCCGAGGGACGCGACATCCACCGCACCACGGCGGCCGGCGTCTTCGGGGTGGCCCCCGAGGACGTGACCCCGGCCCAGCGCAACCGGGCCAAGATGGTGTCCTACGGCCTCGCCTACGGCATGGAGGCCTACGGCCTGGCCCAGCGCCTGGCCATCGAGGCGTCCGAGGCCCAGCAGATCCTCGACGCCTACTTCGGGGCCTTCCCGGCCGTCAGGGCCTACATGGAGTCCACCGTGGTCGGGGCCCGCTCCCGGGGCTACACCGAGACCCTCTTCGGTCGCCGGCGCCCCCTCCCCGATCTGCACTCGCCCAACCGCAACCTGCGCATGGCGGCCGAGCGCCAGGCCATGAACGCCGGGATCCAGGGACTGGCCGCCGACCTCTTCAAGGTGGCCCTGGTGCGCCTCGACGTGGCCTTCGAGGAGAAGCGCCTTTCCTCCCAGGTGGTGCTGCAGGTCCACGACGAGGTGCTGGTCGAGGTGCCGGTCGAGGAGGAACCCACCGTGGGCGACCTGGTGCCCACGGTGATGGCCGGGGTGGCCGACGCCGCCGACCTGGCCGTCCCCCTGGAGGTGAGCGCCTCCTGGGGTGACTCCTGGGCCGACGCCAAGGGCTGAGGGCGCCGTCGCCGGCCCGGGCCCGGTCCGCCCGGTCCGGGAAACGGGGGCGTCGTCCAGGGCAGGTCAGGACGCTTATTTGCTACGCTGGGAGGTCTGGCCGCACCCGTGGCCCCCTCGTGCGCTCTCGACGCCCGGGGCTGAGTTCCTGTCCTGAAAGCGAGTTTCGAAGGTTTATGCCCGACGACGCTGCCGGTTCGCCCGGCACGGCTGCCACGGCAGCCCCCACCGCAGCAAGCCGTGAGGTGAACGGCACCACCGCCCTGCTCTCCGGCGCTCCCATGGGGAGCTTCGACGACGCCGGGGACTACGTCCCCCGGGCCATCGTCGAGGACGACCTCGGGGGCAAGTCCCTCGAGGACGCCATCGACGCCACCATCGTGGACTTCGACGACGGTGACATCGTCGAGGGCGAGGTCGTGAAGATCGACAAGGACGAGGTCCTCCTCGACATCGGCTTCAAGTCCGAGGGCGTCATCCCGTCGCGCGAGCTGTCGATCCGCAACGACATCGACCCCTCCGAGATCGTGAGCCTGGGCGACCACATCGAGGCCCTCGTGCTCCAGAAGGAGGACAAGGAAGGCCGCCTCGTCCTCTCCAAGAAGCGGGCCCAGTACGAGCGGGCCTGGGGCACCATCGAGAGGATCAAGGATTCCGACGGCGTGGTGAAGGGCCCCGTCATCGAGGTGGTGAAGGGCGGGCTCATCGTCGACATCGGCCTCCGGGGCTTCCTCCCGGCGTCGCTGGTCGAGTTGCGCCGGGTGCGCGAGCTCCAGCCCTACGTGGGGCGCAGCATCGAGGCCAAGATCATCGAGCTGGACCGGAACCGCAACAACGTGGTCCTCTCCCGCCGGGCCTGGCTGGAGGAGACCCAGAAGGAGCAGCGGGGCGAGTTCCTGGTCAACCTCAAGCCGGGCGAGCGGCGCCGGGGCACGGTGTCCTCGGTGGTCAACTTCGGAGCCTTCGTGGACCTGGGCGGCATGGACGGCCTCATCCACGTCTCGGAGCTGTCGTGGAAGCACGTCGACCACCCCTCCTCGGTGGTGTCGGTGGGCGACGAGGTCGAGGTGGAGGTGCTCGACGTCGACCTCGACAAGGAGCGGATCAGCCTCTCGCTCAAGGCGACCCAGACCGACCCCTGGCAGGAGTTCGCCAACACCCACCAGGTGGGCGAGCTCGTCTACGGCCGCATCACCAAGCTCGTCCCCTTCGGGGCCTTCGTCCAGGTGGGCGACGGCATCGAGGGCCTGGTGCACATCTCGGAGATGGCCGGCCACCACGTCGATCTCCCCGAGCAGGTGGTGAGCCCGGGCGAGGAGCTGTGGGTCAAGATCATCGACATCGACCTCCAGCGTCGGCGCATCAGCCTGTCCATCAAGCAGGCGGCCGAGGGGGGCGAGGTGTCCGAGGAGTACCGCGAGGCCTTCGGCGAGCACGCCTACGACGAGCAGGGCAACTACATCGGCTCCTTCGACTACGGCGACGCCGAGTTCACCCCCGAGACCGAGGCCCAGGCGGCCTGGGCCGACTACGTCGCCGCCTCGGGCGGCCCGTCCGAGGCCGGGGGCGAGGACGCCGCCGGAGCCGAGCCCGAGGCGTCGGCCGCGCCGGACGGATCGGAGGGACCGGAAGCGTCGGCTGGCGCCGACGGGTCGGCGGGAGTCGACGGGTCAGCGGGAGCCGAGGCCGGGGCCTGAGTCCCCGGCCAGGGCGGCGGCGGTGGCCGCCGCTCCCGCCGCTCCGGCCACCTCCAGGGCTTCGGTGCTGCGCGCCGCCCTGCACAGCACGAAGGCGCCCTCCAGCGCCCCGAGGAGGCCGACCACCAGGCTCCGGGCCCGCTCGGGGGGCACCCCGGCGTCGACCACCCGCTCGGTCCCGTCGGTGATCCAGGCCTCGAAGACCTCGGCGCACGCCGCCCGGAGGGTCTCGCTGCGGCTCGAGGACTCGAGGGCCACGGTGGCGATGGGGCAGGCGTCGGCGAAGTCGCTCTCCTCCAGGTGGACGGCGGCGGCGGCGAAGAAGGCCCGCACCCCCTGCACCAGGTCGGGGGACCGGTCCAGCACGGCCGGGAAGAGCCGGCCGTAGCGGGCGCCGGCCCGGCGCACGATCTCGGCCCCGAGCTCCTCCTTGCCGCCCGGGAAGAAGTGGTAGAGCGACCCGAACGGGGCCCGGGCCGCCGCCGCGATCTGCTTGATCCCGGTGGCCTCGTAGCCCTGGCGGCGCACCAGGGCAGCCCCCGCCTCGAGGATCCGCTCCCTCGTCTCGGTCCCCACGGGTCCCCCTCGGTGGGCCCCGCCGGGGGGCACCGTCCCGGGATTGCCCCGGGCCGTGGCGCCAGCCTAGCTTGGCCTAGAACGATCGTTCTAGAGAGGGGAGGGCGGCCCCATGCTCCGCAACCGGGTGGCGACCAGGATGGTGCGGCGCAGCCTCGAGGCCCTCAACCGGGGCGACGTCGGCCCCACCCTGCGCATGGACGCTCCCGACGTCCACTTCCGCTTCCCCGGCTCGAGCTCGTGGGCGGCCGATGTCACCGGACGCGACCTGGTCGAAGCCTGGCTCCGGCGCATGGTGGCCACCGGGCTCCAGCACCAGGCCGAGGCCGTGGTGGCGAGCGGGCCCCCGTGGCGCATGACAATGGTGCTGCGCGGCACCGACACCCTGCCCGGTCCGGACGGAGCCACCGCCTACGAGAACCGCTATGTGATCTGGGCCACGGCCCGGTGGGGTCGCATCCGGGACTACGAGGTGTACGAGGACACCGAGAAGCTCACCGCCCTCGACACGTTCCTGGGCGTCGGCGGGGCTTGAGGCCCGCCCCCCCGCTCACGGCGCGCCGACGTCGGGCGACGGTGGTGATGGCGCCGGCGGTGGCGCCGGTGGTGGCGCCGGTGGTGGCGCCGGTGGTGGCGGTGGTGGCGGTGCCAGGTCGGCCACGCCGGGGGTGGCGTCGGTGGGGTCGACGCCGGGAGCGGGGCTGAGGGGCGGGCGCGGGGTGGCGCCGTCGCCGGGGCCGTGGGTGCGCATGGGGAAGTGGCAGGCCACGAACTGCCCCGGGTCGAGCTCCCGCATGACCGGCTCCTCCTCGGCGCAGCGGGGCTGGGCGTAGGGGCAGCGGGTGCGGAAGCGGCAGCCCGAGGGGGGGTCGAGGGGGGAGGGCAGGTCGCCCCGCAGGAGGCGCCGGTCGTCGACGCCGGCGGCGGCCGGGTCGGGGACCGGGACCGAGCTGAGCAGGGCCTCGGTGTAGGGGTGCTCGGGCCGGGTGAACAGGGCCTCGGGAGTGGCCACCTCGCACAGCTTGCCCAGGTACATGACCGCCACCCGGTCGCTGATGTTGTGCACCACGGCCAGGTCGTGGGCGATGAACAGCATGGTGAGGCCGCGCTCGGCCTTGAGGTCGTGCAGGAGGTTGAGGATCTGGGCCTGGACCGAGACGTCGAGGGAGGACACCGGCTCGTCGCAGATGAGCAGCTCGGGGTCGAGCATGAGGGCCCGGGCGATGCTGACCCGCTGGCACTGCCCCCCCGACAGCTCCACCGGGCGGCGGGTCCCGGCCACGTCGGGATCGATGCCCACGGCGTCGAGGGTGGTGCGGGCCTTGGCCCGGCGCTCGGCCCGGGTCCCCATGCCCCAGATGTCGAGGGGGTCGGTCACGGCGTCGAGGATGCGGCGCCGGGGGTTGAGCGAGGAGATGGGGTCCTGGAAGACGAGCTGGACCTTGGTGCGGGCCCGGCGCAGCTCAGCGTGGCTCAGCGTGGTGAGCTCGGCCCCGTCGAGCCGCACCGATCCCGAGGTGGGGGGCTGGAGCATGGCCAGGGCGCGGCCCGTGGTCGACTTGCCGCACCCGGACTCGCCCACCAGGCCCAGGGTCTCGCCCTTGGCCACGTCGAGGCTGACGTCGGACACGGCCTGGAGCCGGTGCCGGCCCGGGGCAGGGAACTCCACCACCAGGTGCTCGGCTCGGACCAGGGTCTCGCCCGGGCGCAGGTGGGCCGTGCCGCTCCCCGCCATCACGAGCCCCTGGTCATCTCGGCCGCCACCGCCTCGGCGTCACGCACCCGGGTGCCGGTGAAGGTCAGGGCGGCCGGGACCCGCAGGGCCACGTTGCGGGCCAGGGCCTGCTCGTTCTCGGGCGACCCCACCGGGTACCAGCACCGGAAGCTGTGGCCCGGGCCGGCCGTGCGCAGGGGAGGCTCCTCCTCCCGGCAGGCGTCCTGGACGTAGGGGCAGCGGGGGGCGAAGCGACAGCCGGTGGCCTCGGCCCCGAGGTCGGGGGGCCGGCCCGGGATGGCCTGGAGCCGGGTGTGGGGGGGATCGTCGAGGCGGGGGATCGAGCGCATGAGGGCCTGGGTGTAGGGCATGCGGGTGTGGGCGAAGAGCACCGGGGTGGGGGCCTGCTCCACCACCCGACCGGCGTACATGACGACGATGTCGTCGGTGTGGTTGGCCACCACGCCCAGGTCGTGGGTGACGAGGATCATGCCCATGTGGCGTTCGCGCTGCTGGGTGTCGAGGAGGTCCAGGATCTGGGCCTGGACGGTGACGTCGAGGCCGGTGGTGGGCTCGTCGGCCAGGAGCAGCTTGGGCCCGCACGCCAGGGCCATGGCGATCATCACCCGCTGGCGCATCCCGCCCGACAGCTCGTGGGGGTAGGCGCGCAGGCGCTCTTCGGGGGCGGGGATGCCCACCGAGCGCAGGAGGGCCAGGGCCGTCTCGTTCGCCGCCCTGCGGTCCAGCCCGGCCCGCTTGCGCAGGGACTCGGTGATCTGGCGCCGCACCCGCACCACCGGGTTGAGCGCCGTCCCGGGGTCCTGGAACACCATGGCGATCTGCAGTCCCCACACCTGGCGCAGCTCGGCTCGGCTCATGGCGGTCAGGTCGTGGCCCGAGAAACGCACCGTCCCGGAGCGCTCCACGTTGGCCCCGAGCAGCAGGCCCATGACCGAGCGTGACAGCACCGTCTTGCCCGACCCCGACTCGCCCACCACCCCCAGCGTGCGACCCCGGTCCAGGGTGAACGACACCCCGTCCACGGCCCGCACCAGGCCCCGGGGGGTGCGGAAGGCGGTGTGGAGGTCCTCCACCTCGAGCAGGGGCCCCTCGAGCGAGGCCACGTCGGGGAAGTCGAGGCGAGGCCGGCGCCCCCGGCCCGTCACAGCCGTCCCTCGCGCACGTCGAAGACGGCCCGCACCCGGTCGGCCATGAGGTTGAGGGCGATGAGGAGGACGAAGATGTAGAGCGAGGGCCACACCGCGATCCAGGGGTCGGTCTGGAGCAGGTTCTGGCCCACCCCCTCGTTGATGATGTTGCCCAGCGACGGGGTGGGGATGGCCACCGACAGGCCCAGGAAGGCGAGCGAGCCCTCCAGGATGATGGCGGTGGCCACCCCCAGGAGGGCGAAGGCCATCATGGCCGGCACCACGTTGGGCAGGAGCTCACGCCGCAGGATGCGGCCCGTGCGGGCCCCCATGGCCCGGGCCGCCACCACGAACTCGCGGTTGACGTAGGACAGCGCCGCCCCCCGCACCACCACGAAGAGCAGGGCCGAGGCGATGACCGAGAAGATGATCACGAGTTTCCACAGGGTGCGGGGCAGCCAGAAGGCCTGGATGACGATGATGGCCAGCAGGGTCGGGTAGGCCAGGACGGTGGAGAACACGGCGC
>DATJOV010000183.1:0-8593 GCA_035506735.1 Acidimicrobiales bacterium
CAGGACGGGGCGTCCCTGGCTGTGCTGGTGGTGGCCCTGGACGGCTTCAGCAAGGTCAACGAGCTGTTCGGTCACCGCGTCGGGGACGGGCTGCTCCACGACGTGGCCCAGCGCATGTCGGCCACGCGCCGGCGCACCGACACGGTGGCCCGCTTCGCCGGGGACGAGTTCGTGGTGGTGTGCCCCTACGTCGGTTCGGCCGACGTCGCCTGCCGCATGGCGGCCCGCATCCTGGAGGACGTCAGCCGCCCGGCCTCGGTCGACGGTGTCGAGCACCGGTTGTCGGCCAGCATCGGGGTGGTGGTGGCCGAGCCCGGCGCCCTGGGCGAGGTCGACCGTGCCGGTGGCGAGCGTTCGGGCCGGGGTGGCGAGGGGTCCCCGAGCGGGCAGCCCGACGACCGGGAGACGGTGGAGATCCTCCTGGGGGACGCCTCCTTGGCCATGCGCAGCGCCAAGGACGAGGGCGGGGGGGCGTGGCGGCTGTTCGATCCCTCCATGCGGGAGGACGCCACCACCCGGCACCAGCATCGCCAGGATCTGCGGGCCGCCATGGAGGAGGGTGGGCTCTTCCTCGACTACGAGCCGATCGTGGACGTGGAGACGAATGCCCTGGTCGGGGCGTCCGCCCTCCTGGGATGGGCGCTCCCCGGCGCCGTGGTCGAGGGGCCGGACGCCCTGTTGGAGCTGGTGGACGAGGCTGGCCTCGCCGTCCCGGTGGGGCGCTGGCTCCTGGACCAGGCCCTCTCGGACGTCGCCGCCCGCCGCGCCTCGACGTCGCTGCCCGAGGAGTACCGGGTCTGGGTCAAGCTCGCCCCCTCCTTCGTGGCCGACCCCACCCTGGTCGAGGCCATCGACGAGCTGACCGCCAAGCACCGGATCCCGTCGTCCATGCTCGGCCTCGACATCACCGAGCCCCCGTCCTCGGCCGTCCCCACCGTCGACGCCATCCTCCAGGCCCTGGTCGTCCGGGACGTGGCCCTGGCGCTCGACGGCTTCGGCGCCCGCCAGTCCAATCTGATGATGCTCCAGCGCCTCCCCCTGACGGCGTTCAAGCTGGCGGCCGAGGTGGTGGGCGCCCTCGACGAGGGCGACGGCCAGGAGGGGGCGGCCCTGGTGCGGGGTCTCGTCGGGCTGGGGCACGCCCTCGGTCTGTCGGTGGTGGCGCAAGGCGTCGAGACCGAGGCCCAGCTCTCGACGCTGCGCGCCCTCGGCTGCCAGTACGCCCAGGGCCCGGCGCTCGACGAGCACGGCCGGCCCGAGCCGCTGTGGGCCACCACACCCGCCGACGCGGTGGCCTGGGACAGCGATCCGCCCGCCCCCGGGCCGGCCACGCCCGGCCTGCGGTCCCCCGCCCCCGGCGTCAGCGGCGGGAGCGGTGTCGAGGTCCCCACCACCGAGGGCCCCCGGTCCTCGACGCACCCCTCGGCCGGGGGGGATCGCCACCCGACGTCACCCCCGGAGACGAGCCCGGAGACGAGCCCGGAGACGAGCCCGCTGCCGGCCGCCCCCTCGCCACGGGCGGGGACGTGGTTGGGCCCCCTCGCCCCCGAGGCCGAGCCCGCCCCCGGGGCGGTGCCGTCCCCCGAGGCCGGCCGGGAGCCACCGGCGCCGGCCGAGGATCCGCCCGCCTCCCGTCACCACCAGGCGCCGCCCGCCCCCGGACCACGCCAGCAACCGCTCCCGGGCTGGCCCCCTCCGACCTCCACCCCGGCCCCGACCCCGGCCGCGCTGGCGGCCGAGGGGACCCGCCGAGGTCAGGGTCCGGCGCTGCCCCCCCCGCCCGCAGGGGCGGTCCCGCTTCCGCCCTCGACCCCGCCGCCGCCTCCCAACGGCGTGAGCGGGCCCCCGGCCAACGGGGTGGGGGTGCCCCGGGGAAGGGCCGGGCCCGCCCCGTTCCCGCCGCCACCACCGGCCCGGTCCGTGGCACCGGATGCCCCGGACGCTCCCCGACCGGGTCCTGGCGACTCCGCCCACGCCGCCAGCTGACCCCACACCGCCCCGCCCGGCACCGCCACGACCGGACGGCGGGCCCGACCACGATGTGCCCCGCCGTCGCGCCGGGAGCGGGTGGGGCAGAGTGACGCCGTGATCGACGTCGACTTCGTCTACCTGGGAGCGGCCATCGGGCTCGCCGGGCAGGCGGGGTACGTCGTGGCCACGCTCCAGGGGCGGACCCAGCCGAACCGGGTCACCTGGCTGCTGTGGGCCCTCGCACCCCTCCTGGCCTTCGGCGTGGAGGTCCAGGAGGGCGTGGGCCTCCGGTCCCTGACCACCTTCGTGTTCGGCTTCGGGCCGCTGGCCGTCTTCCTGGCGTCGTTCGCCAACCGGGCCTCGGTGTGGCGCCTCGGACGCCTGGACTACGTCTGCGGTGCCCTGTCCCTGGGGGGAACGGCATGGTGGTTGGCCACCCGCCAGGGCACCGTCGCCATCGGGGCCGCCGTCGGCGCCGACGCCCTGGCGGCGGTGCCGACCCTGGTCAAGTCGTGGTGGCGGCCCGAGACCGAGCATCCGAGCGTCTACGTCGGGTCCTTCCTCAACGGCTTCGTCACCCTGCTGACCGTGACCACCGTGTCGGCGGCCGAGCTGACGTTCCCCCTCTACATCGTCGTCATCACCGCCGTCGAGGTGGTCCTGGTCGCCGGCCGCCTCGGGCCCAGGCTCCGCCGCCGGGCCCTGGCCCCCGGGGTCGGTGACGGTCCCCTCCCCGATTCGGCCTCCACCTGAGGCGGGCTCACCAGCGGCGCCGGCGGAACAGGGCGTCGGCCCCCGGCCGGCCCCGTCGCAGGGAGGGGGAGGGGGGATCGTCGCCCCCCGGGGCGCCGAGGAGGACGGCACCGAGGTAGCGGTGGTCGCTCGGCACCCCCAGGGCGCGGCGCAGGGCGGGCTCGCCCCGGAAGTTCCCGAGGAAGCAGGCGCCCAGGCCGGCGTCGAGGGCGGCGAGCTGCAGGAGGAGGGCGGCGAAGCCCCCGTCCACCATCCAGTAGGGGACGGGCCACGCCGCCTCCCGGTCGAGCCCGCTCCGCGCCTTGTCGGGCTCGCCGTAGCGGGCCAGGTAGGCGGCGGGATGGACGAAGAGCGCCACCACCACCGGCGCCCGGTGCAGGCCGGGCCAGCGCCGGGAGCGGGCCCGCCACTCCTCGGTGGTGGTGGCGGCCCAGAAGGGGGCCGTCTCCTCCGCCCCTACGAGGACGACCCCGGCCCAGCCCCGGGCGTTGCCGGCGGAGGGGGCGGTGGCGGCAGCGGCCAGGACGCGGTCGAGGACCTCGGGCGGCACCGGCGCCCCCGAGAAGCTGCGGACCATGCGCCGGCGGGTGGCGGCCTCGGTGAACTCCACGCCGGAGCACGCTAGGACGGGCCGGGGCCGGCACGACCCGGCCCGGCACGGCCGGGGGAATGTTGACCCCGCTGGTAGGGTTTACTTCCCCGGAGGGGTGGGCCCGGGCGGACGGGCTCCACCGCACCGGAGTGGATCGAAGGAAGGTCGTGATCGCGTGGCGAGTCCCCGTGAGTTGTTGAGCCAGGCCAAGGCCGCCATCAGGGAGGTCGTGGGCGACGAGGTCGAGCCCCGTCTGGGCCGGGTCGTCCTCCTCGACGTGCGGGAGCCCGACGAGTACGAGCAGGGGGCCATCCCCGGTGCCGTCCACCTGCCCCGGGGCAACCTCGAGTTCCAGGTCGAAGGGCGGGTCCCCGACAAGAGCGGGCCGGTGGTCGTGTACTGCGCCGGCGGGGTGCGCTCGGCCTTCGCCGCCAAGACCATGGCCGAGCTCGGGTACCAGGACGTGGTGTCGCTCATCGGGGGGTTCAACCGCTGGAAGGACGAGGGCCGCCCGTGGCGGACGCCCCAGACCCTGACCCCCGAGCAGCGCAACCGCTACCAGCGCCACCTGCTCGTCTCCGAGGTGGGGGAGGAGGGCCAGCTCAAGCTGCTCGGCTCCAAGGTGCTCCTCCTCGGCGCCGGGGGGCTGGGCTCGCCCGCCGCCCTCTACCTGGCCGCGGCCGGAGTGGGGACCATCGGGATCATCGACATGGACGTGGTCGACGCCTCCAACCTCCAGCGCCAGATCCTGCACTCGATGGACCGGGTGGGGGAGCGGAAGGTGGACTCGGCCAAGAAGACCCTCACCGCCCTCAACCCCGACGTCGACGTGGTCACCTACGACGTGCGGCTCGGGGCCGACAACATCCTCGACATCTTCGAGGGGTACGACCTGGTCGTGGACGGGACCGACAACTTCCCCACCCGCTACCTGGTGAACGACGCCTCCCTCCTCAAGCGCATCCCCGTGGTGCACGGGTCGATCTTCCGCTTCGAGGGCCAGGTGACGGTGTTCGACCCCTACGTGGGGCCCTGCTACCGGTGCATGATCCCCGAGCCCCCTCCGGCCGAGCTGGCGCCCTCGTGCGCCGAGGCCGGCGTCCTCGGGGTGCTGCCCGGCATCGTGGGGTCGATCCAAGCCGTCGAGGCCATCAAGCTGCTCCTCGGCGTGGGCGACCCCCTGGTGGGGCGCCTCCTGGCCTACGACGCCCTCGAGGAGTCCTTCCGCACCTTCAAGGTGCGCCGGGACCCGGCCTGCCCGGCGTGCGGCGACGGGGCCGCCCCCATCGTGATCGCCGAGTACGACGACCTGTGCATGCCCCACGTGGCCCAGGCCCCGTCCCCGGGCGCCGGCGCCTGACCCCGGGGCCGGGTGGCCCGTGCCTGGGCCTCCCGGGGCGCCCGGAGTGGGCGCAGCGACGTCCCGCTCCGTAACCTGGGCGGCGTGCGGGTGACAGCGAGGGCGTGGTGCGGCCGGCGGCCGGGGAGGACGCGGCGGTGACGCCCGGGGGAGCCGGGGGCGAGACCCGCACCACCGACTCGGGGATCGAGATCCGCCCCCTGTACAGCGCCGAGGACCTGGCCGGATGGGACCCGGCCACCCAGCTCGGGACGCCGGGGTCGGCCCCCTACACGCGGGGCATCTACCCCAGCATGTACCGGGGCCGGCTGTGGACCATGCGCCAGTACGCCGGGTTCGGGAGCGCCGAGGACACCAACGAGCGCTTCAAGTTCCTCCTCGGGGCGGGGCAGACCGGCCTCTCGTGCGCCTTCGACCTCCCCACCCAGATGGGCCTGGACTCCGACCACCCCCGGGCCGAGGGCGAGGTGGGCAAGGTCGGGGTGGCCATCGACTCCCTGGCCGACATGCGCCTGCTCCTGGCCGGGCTCCCGCTCGACAAGGTCACGACGTCGATGACGATCAACGCCACCGCCGCCATCCTCCTCCTGCTGTACGAGCTCGTGGCCGAGGAGCAGGGGGTGGGCTCCGAGGCCCTCGGGGGGACGATCCAGAACGACATCCTGAAGGAGTACGTGGCCCGGGGCACCTACGTGTACCCACCCCGGCCCTCGATGCGGCTCATCACCGACACCTTCGCCTACTGCGCCGAGCACCTCCCCAACTGGAACAGCATCTCGATCTCCGGCTACCACAGCCGTGAGGCGGGCTCCACGGCGGTGCAGGAGATCGCCTTCACCCTGGCCGACGGGATCGCCTACGTGGAGGCGGCCCTGGCCGCCGGGCTCGAGGTGGACGCCTTCGCCCCCCGCCTGTCCTTCTTCTGGAACGCCCACAACAACCTCTTCGAGGAGGTGGCCAAGTTCCGGGCCGCCCGCCGCATGTGGGGGCGGATCATGACCGAGCGCTTCGGGGCCAAGGACGAGCGGTCCCGGCTCCTGCGCTTCCACACCCAGACGGGGGGCTCGACCCTCACCGCCCAGCAGCCCGAGAACAACATCGTGCGGGTGACGGTCCAGGCCCTGTCGGCCGTCCTCGGGGGCACCCAGAGCCTCCACACCAACGGCTTCGACGAGGCCCTCGGTCTCCCCACCACCAACGCCGCCAAGATCGCCCTGCGCACCCAGCAGATCATCGGGTACGAGTCCGGCGTGGCCGACACCCCCGATCCCCTGGCCGGGTCGTACTTCGTGGAGTCGCTCACCGACGCCGTGGAAGGGGCGGCGTGGGAGTACCTGGAGCGCATCGACGCCATGGGCGGGGCCGTGGCCGCCATCGAGGCCCGCTTCATGCAGGACGAGATCGAGCGGGCCGCCTACAGCTACGCCAAGTCCGTCGACGACGGGGAGCGGGTGGTGGTGGGGGTCAACCGCTTCACCGACGAGGGGACCGGCTCCCCCGAGGTCTTCCCCATCGACCCCGCCCTGGCCCGGGCCCAGGTCGAGCGCACCGAGCGGGTGCGGGCCGAGCGCGACCGGGGGGCGGTGGAGGCCGCCCTGGCCGACGTGGAGGCGGCGGCCCGGGGCACCCAGAACCTCCTCGTTCCCATGCGCCTGGCCCTGGCCCGGATGGCCACCCTGGGCGAGGTCTCCGACGTCCTGCGGGGCGTCTTCGGGGTCTACCAGCCGGGGGGCTGAGCCACCCGGGGTGGGCGCCGGCTCCCCTCAGGCCGAGCGGGCCAGGAGGTGGCGGCGCAGGCCCTCGTCGGTGGCGGCGTCGATGGCCGTCCAGGCCATGCCCAGGGCCCCGTCGAAGAGGGCCTGCTCGGCCGAGGGGCCCAGGCAGGCCCGGGCGAACTCGGCCTGGTGGTTCACGGCCCCACCGGCGTCGATGCCCACCATGGGGTGGATCGAGGGCACGGCCAGCGACACGTTGGCCATGTCGGTCGAGATGGTGGGGGGGCGCTCGCCCGATTCGTCCCGGGGGTAGCGGCGCCCCAGGTCGCCGGCGTTGCGGGTCCAGGCGGCCAGGAGGGGCCCGTCGGCCACGAAGTGCGAGTAGGTGGGGGCCAGGGCCTCCATCGCCAGGGTGGACCCCGTGGCCAGGGCCCCGGCCTCGAAGCAGCGGTCCACCCGGGGCCGCAGGACCCCCAGGGCCTCGAGGGTGAGGGCCCGCACCATGAAGCGCCCGGCGGTGTGGTCCGGGACCACGTTGGGGGCGTCCCCGCCCCGGGTCACGATGCCGTGCACCTGGTCGCCTGGGTGGAGGTGCTGGCGCAGCAGGCCGATGGCGACCTGGGCCACGGTGAGGGCGTCGGCGGCGTTGATCCCCCGGTCGGGCGAGGCCGAGGCGTGGGCGGCCCGGCCCGTGTAGCGCACCTCGAGGTGGTCCACGGCCAGGCACGTGGCGGTGAGGCGGTCCTCGGGCCAGGGGTGGACCATCATGGCGGCGTGGGCGCCGGCGAAGGCCCCCCGCTCGAGGAGCAGGACCTTGCCCCCCCCTCCCTCCTCGGCCGGGGTGCCGAGCACGGTGACCGTGAGGCCGAGGTCGTCGGCCAGGGGTGCGAGGGCGGCCCCGGCCCCGACGGCGGCGGCGGCGATGAGGTTGTGCCCGCAGGCGTGGCCCACGCCGGGGAGGGCGTCGTACTCGGCGCACACCACCAGGGACAGGGGGCCCGACCCGGCCGTGGCCCGGAAGGCCGTGGGGAGCTCGTGGACGCCCCGCTCGACCTCCAGCCCGGCCCCGTCCAGGGCCTCGGCCAGGCGCTCGGCCGCGTGGACCTCCTCGAAGCACAGCTCGGGGTCGTCGTGGACGGCCCGGGACAGGGCGACGAGCTCGTCCCGGCGCCGCCCCACCACGTCCGAGGCTGCCCGCCGGGCCGCCTCCCGCCCCGGCCCGGTGCTCACTCGATGACGGCGATCACGTCGCCGGGGCCGACCGAGTCGCCCGCGGCCACCCGGACCTCCTTGACCGTCCCCGCCTTCTCGGCGTTGACGGCGTTCTCCATCTTCATGGCCTCGAGGACGCACACCGTCTGTCCCACCTCGACCTCGTCCCCCGGGGTCACGAGGACCTTCACGATGGTGCCCTGCATGGGCACGGCCACCGTCCCCGATCCCGTCCCGGCCACGGCGGCCCGGGGCCGGCGGGGCCGCGCCCCGGCCTTGGCACCCCCGCCCCCGCCCGCCGTCTCGGGCACCCACAGGCGCACCTGGTAGCGGCGGCCGTCGACCTCGGCCGTGACCTCGCGCAGCACCCGGGGCTCCTCGTCGCCCTCCCCCGTCCCGGGGGCGGGCCCGTCGACGGCGACGGCCCCGGCCTGGAGCTCGGAGAGGTCGAGGCGGTCCTCCACCCAGCGGGTGGAGTGCGTGGCGGCGATGAAGTCGGGGTGGGAGAGGATGACCTTGTCGGCGGGGATGGTGGTGGCCACGCCCCCCACCACCGTCTCGTCCAGGGCCCGCAGCATGCGCCGGCGGGCCGCCTCGCGGTCGTGGCCCCACACGCACAGCTTGGCCACCAGGTTGTCGTAGAACTGGCTCACGGTGTCGCCCGGCCCGTAGCCGGCGTCGAGGCGGACCCCGGGGCCGCCCGGGGCGGTGAAGGCGGTGATGGTGCCGGGCGAGGGGGTGAAGCGCCCCCCGCTCGGGTCCTCGGCGTTGATGCGCACCTCGATGGCGTGGCCGTCACGGCGCACCTGGTCCTGGGAGAAGCCCAGGGGCTCGCCCGCCGCCACCCGGAGCTGCCACTCCACCAGGTCCAGGCCCGTCACCAGCTCGGTCACGGGGTGCTCCACCTGGAGGCGGGTGTTCACCTCGAGGAAGCTGAAGCGCTCGTCGGCGTCGACCACGAACTCGACGGTGCCCGCGTTGACGTACCCG
>DATJOV010000184.1:0-12084 GCA_035506735.1 Acidimicrobiales bacterium
GGGCGAGTAGACGTGCACGCTCAGGGCGGGCTCGGTGCCGAGGTTCACGACGTCGTGGACCTGGCCCGGGACGAAGGTGGCCGAGGCCCCGGGCCCCATGCCCTCGATGGCGAGCTCCACCCCGCCACCGGCGCCGCCCACGAGCGTGGTCTGCACCAGCTCCCCTGCCGCCACCAGCAGTGCGCCGGCGGCCTGGCCGTGGTCGTGCCACTCGAGGGCCCCGCCCGGGGGCCAGGCCACGAGCCACGCCTCGAAGTCCTCGGTGCGCGCCATGCGGGCCCACGTCCGCTCCCGGGGATGGGCCAGCTCGGGCCACAGCCCGACGTTGCGGACCAGACCCCGGGCCACGAGGAGGAGGGCTTCGGGAGCGAGCCGGTGGGGCCCGGTGGCGCCGTCCGGCTCGGGTGCGAGCGCCCCGGGGTGCCCGAAGGGGTCGACGAGCGTCGCCGTCATGGCGACTCCCGGGGGGCGACGGACCGGACCCGCGGCGGGGGGACGCGGCGGGCTGGGGTCATGCGGGGGAACATGCCGGTCGCCATGCCCCCACGCTAGGCGTGAATCCCTAGTTTGTCAATCGGCTTTGTTCAGATTGGAAGGGGCACAGGGCCCCGAGAGCGGGTGCCGGGGGCTGGCTACACTCGCTCCACCCCGGACTCCCCCGCCGGCCGGGTCCCGACCGAAGGAGCCGCCATGTCCGAGCCCGTCCGCCCCGACACCTCGGACCTGGCCGCCGTGCACCGCGTCTTTCGCACCACCCTGGCCACGGCGCCCGACGTCGTGGGCCGGACGCTCGGCGACGAGGACCAGCGGGCCGTGGTGGCCAGCTACTTCGCCAACCTCCTGGCCTTCCTCGAGGTCCACCACCAGGGCGAGGAGCTCCTCGTCTTCCCCAAGCTGGCGGAGCGGGCCCCCGACGGCGCCGCGCTGGTGGCCCGGGCCGAGGCCCAGCACCTCGACGTCGAGGCCGGCCTCCAGGCCGCCGCCGCCGCCCTGGCCGCCTGGGACTCCGACGCCGGCGCGGCCCCGCTGGTGGGGAGCCTCCAGGCCCTCGAGGCCGTGCTCGTGCCCCACCTCGACCAGGAGGAGGACGACATCCCCGCCCTGGCGGCGGCGTGCATGACGGCCGAGGAGTGGGGCATGCTCCCCGGCCACGCCATGGCCCATTTCGGGGGGGACAAGGTGTGGCTCATCCTGGGGCTCATCAGAGAGCAGTTCACCGAGGCGCAGCGGGCCATGATGCTCGGCGCCATGCCGCCCCCGGCCCGCCAGATGTGGGAGACGACGGGCGAGGCGTCCTTCACGGCCATGGTGGCCACGGTGCGGGGCGGCTCCTAGGCCCGGCCCGAGCGGCCGGACGGTGCGCTCAGCCCCCGGAACGGGCCAGGGCCGCGGCCGCCTCGAGGACGTCGCGCCAGTGCCGGGCGCCGGGCACGGGCCGGCCCGGCACCTTGGCGGCGTCGTCGGCCCGGCGCAGCTCGAGCAGGGCCCCGGCGTCGGGGCGGGCGGCGAAGGCGGCCGCCTCGGCCGCGTCCATGACGCCCCCCTGCCGCACCAGGCTGTGGGTGCTGGCCGGGCTGAGCGACGCGGCGTAGGCCGGCTCGGTCGTGACGAGGTAGCGCTTGGCCTCGGCGTGCCCCGCTACCAGGCCGGCCACCCGGTGGCCGAGCACCGGGGCCACCAGGGCGGCCCCGGCGGCGGCGTGGTCGGGACAGCCGGGGTCGAGGGCGGCGCCGAGGTCGTGGACCAGCCCGGCCGCCACCAGGCCGGGGTCGCCGGGATGGCGAGCCCCCAGGAGATCGGCCGTCTGCAGGAGATGGGCCCGGACCGGGATGGCCTCGTCCCCGGGGAGCTGGCCCAGGGCCTCGACGGCGTCGATGATCTCGTCCACGGAGCGCAGCCGCGGCGCGGGCCCGGTCACGGGGCCCAGGATGCCATCTCCCCGGGCTTCGCCGGGTGCCCGGGGCTCAGGGATGGGCGGCGCAGTAGGCACCCAGGCGGGCCATGGAGCGGGGGACGGCCCGCCGGACCAGGAGCAGCGCCGCCAGGCCCAGTCCCGGCACGGGGGAGGACACCACGTTGCTCGACACCACCACCGTCCCGGTTCCGCTCGCCACCACCTGGTACTCCTCCTCCACCACGGCGAAGCCGACGCGCAGGTCGGCGGCCAGGCGCCGCCCGGCCACGACCTCCCGCACCCGGTCGTGCAGGGTGAGGGGCCAGGGTCCGAGGCGGGTGCGCCACCGGGCGTGCTGTCCGGGCCCGGGGTAGTCGCCGGGCACGGCCAGGGCCCGCACCCCGTCCCACTCCTCGACCTCGGCCGGCACGGTGAGGGCCCGCCACACCCGGTCGGGCGGGGCAGCCACGGCCACGCTGACCACGACCCTGTGCCCCCTCCCCACCGGCCGCCCTCCCGTCTCGACGGGCCGGATGGTACCGGGGGGCCGGTAGCATCCGGCGGCGGTGGACGAGGTCGTGGCGGCGCTGGCCGACGAGCACGAGGACCTCCGGGCCCTCCTGGCCACGCTCGCCCCGGCCGACCTCGGCCTCCCGACGCGGTGCCGGGGCTGGGACGTGGGCGACGTGGTCCTGCACCTGGCCCAGACCGACGCCATGGCGCTCGACAGCGTCTCGGGCCGCTTCCCCCGGACGCCGGGGTCGTGGGCCGAGACGGGTCCGCCCGCCTCGGTGGACGAGGGGGCGGCCGCCATGGTGGCGGCCGAGCGCGGCGCCGATCCCGGGGCCGTGGTGGCCCGCTGGAGCCGGGCCGCCGCCGCCCTCGATACCGCCCTCGGGGCCATGGACCTCTCCACCCGGGTGCCGTGGGTGGCGGGCGAGCTCTCGGCCCGCACCCTGGCCACGACCAGGCTGGCCGAGACGTGGATCCACGGCGGCGACGTGGCCGGGGCGCTCGGTGCGACCCAGGCCCCCTCCCCCCGCCTGCGCCACGTGGCCCGCCTGGCGTGGCGCACCCTGCCCTACGCCTTCGCCCGGGCCGGTCGGGTCCAGGCCGGCCCCGTGGCCTTCCACCTCACCGCCCCCGACGGCGGGCGCTGGGACTTCGTCCCCGACGACGAGCCACGCACCACGGTGCGGGGTCCCGCCCTCGACCTGTGCCAGGTGGCGGCCCGCCGCCTCCCCGCCGCGTCCACCGCCCTCGTGGCCGAGGGGCCCGACGCCGCCGACGTGCTCGAGCTGGTGCGGACCTACGCCTGAGCGGTCCCGGGAGGGTCCTCCCCCCGGGCCAGGGCGGCGAGGAGTCCCACCACCAGGTCGGGGCGGGCCAGGAAGGGCGAGTGGCCCGTCGGCCACTCGACCACCCGGTCGGCCCGGCGGGCCAGCACCCGCTGGAGGTCGGGGTGGACGATGTTGTCCTCGGTGCACACGGCGTAGGTGGAGGGCCGGTGCCGCCACGCCACGGCGGCCGGCTCCTGGGTCAGGGTGACCATGGGCTGGGGCCCGAGGCGGGCCACGGCCCAGTCGGCCAGGTCCGGCGGGCAGTCCTGGTAGAAGAGGACGCGGGCGCCCTCGGGGTCGACGGTGCTGGTGCCGTCGTCGGCCAGCGCCAGCCAGGCCAGGGCGTCGGGCCGCCCGCTGTGGTCGATGGCGGCGGCCTGGGTGAGGGCCGCCGCCGCCCCCATGGCCGACTCCCCGGCGTCGAGGTTGAAGGCGGCCAGGTAGGCCAGGTGGACCACGGCGGGGTGGTCACCGGCCTCGGTCACCACCACCCCCCCGTAGGAGTGGCCCACCAGGACGACGGGCCCCCCGACGGTGTCGAGGACCCGGCGGACGGCGGCGGCGTCGCCGTGGAGGTCGCCGAGCGGCCCGGGATCGTCCCCGTGTCCGGGCAGTTCCACCACCCTGACCGGCACCCCGGCGTCGGCCAGCCCCCCGAGGACGGGCTCCCAGCACCACGCCCCGTGCCAGGCCCCGTGCACGAGCACCACGATGCACGGCTCGCTCATCGGGGCTCGCGCCACATGGCCCACAGGGGCGGCCCCCCCGGCACGTGCATCTCGTCGGTCACGGTGAAGCCGAAGCGGGCGTAGAACGGGACATTGCGCTCCTTCGAGGCCTCGAGGTACACGGGGAGCCCGTCGCGGTCGCAGCGTTCCAGCACGGGGGCGAGCAGCGCCGTGGCCACGCCCCCGCCCTGGCGGGCGGGCTCGGTGCCGAGGATCTGCAGATACCAGTGGGGGGCGCGGGGATGGTGGCGGTCGAAGTACAGCAACCCCGGGGTCCGCGACGGGAGGCGCCAGCCGAGCAACCCGGCCATGGTGAGGCCCATGCGGGCGTTGGCCCACCCGCCGAGGGGGAAGGTCCCGGGGGGGTTCCAGAAGGCGGCGCCGTCGAGGGCCTCGGTGGTGTACACCTCGTCCAGGGCCAGGGCGGGCCGGAGCAGCCCCCGGAAGAGACGGGGCAGGCCGGCCCGGCGCGGCACCATCCACGTCGTGAGGGGATCGTCCTCGAAGGCCCGGGCCAGCATCCCGGCCAGGGCGCCCACGTCCCGCTTCTGGGCCTTGCGCACCGCGTGGTGCGCCTGGGGGGCGCCCGGCACGGGGCGACGGTACACCGCCCGGCGCCCGCCTTCGACGCCGCCGGGACCGCTACGCTCGTGCCGTGGCCTTCATCCTGCGCAAGCTCATGGCCGTGCTGCGGGTGCGGCGGGAGCGGCGCCGGCGCTACGGTCGCTGACCCGGCCGGCGCGCGTCGTCCCGGCCCCCGCTACTCGACCACGTCGGCGAGGGCGGGGCCGAAGATCACGAGGTGGTCGAGCACGGGGGCCGGATCGGCGGACCAGTCCAGGGCGCCGAGCTGGCGCCGGCTGCGTCGGCCCAGACGCCAGCGGAAGACCTCGAAGCGGTCGCTCCGCACGGTGAGGCCGGGACCGGCGCCCGTCCCGACGTCGAAGGCGTCGTCCTCGACCACGACGCGCAGGGGCACGGGAGGACGCAGCCACGCCAGGAGCTGGGCCGCCCCCAGGACCACCACGTCGCTGCGGCGCGCCCCGGGGAGCCCGACGGCGCTGCGCACGTCCTGTTCGTGGGTCCCCACGTCGAGCACGGCCGGCCACACGGCGCCGGCACCGACCACCGGCTCGAACGCCGGCGCCAGCTCGGTCCAGCGAGCCAGCACCGAGGGTGTGTCCCATCCCCGGAAGCGGGCCACCTGGGCCGCCGTCTCCTCGTCGGTGGGGGGTCGCACCAGCCGGCCGGCCAGCACGTCCTCGGTCACCGCCGTGAGGTGCCCCACCACGTCGTGCACGGTCCAGCCGGGGCAGGCCGGCACCGGGGTGCTCCACGCCGCCGGCGCCAGGGCGGCCACCAGGTCGGTGAGGCGCTCCCGGGTCTGGCGGTACAGCGCCCCCAGGTCGGGGGCGACGCCGTCGGCCACGACCCCACTGTAGGAGTGACGGCCCGCGCCCTGCCCGGCCCGGACGGTCGGGGCCCCCGGGGCGCCGGTCCCGCTCAGGGGGCGGGAACGCCGGTCCCGGCGCGGGTGTCGACCTCCAGGCGCCGGGGCCGGCCCCGGGACTGGCGGTACTGGGCCAGCAGCCAGCGCCGGGCCACGGCGGCGCCGGGCCCGCACAGACAGGTGACCTCCCACCCCGTGCTCCTCGAGGCGTCGAGGAAGTCGACGTGGCGCCACAGGCACTGCACGTACTCGGCCCGCCCGTCGGGCAGCACGGCGCGCCGCTCGAAGCGGCGATCGGCGACGAACACGAGCTCGCCCCCGGCCTTCACCAGGCGGGCCAGGGTGTGGTGCCGGGTGCGGCACACCACGGTGATGCGGGTGGCGTTGTCGAGGCGCTCGCTGCTGGCGAGGACGCGCTCGACCGCGCTGGTGTCGTGGTTCGGAGGCTCGATCACCACCACGTCGGGTGTCTTCGGGCTCACGACCTTCCCCCTGTGGCCGACCGTCCCGCAACGATGGGAGCACCATCGTAGGATCGACTCCCGCCCCCCACGCGGATGGCGCGGCGCCCAGGGGGCGCCGCAGGATGGCTCACCCCAGGTCGATGAGAGCCAGCGGTCCCTCGACGTGCACCCGGTGGCCGGGGTCGCGCTCGAGGGCCACCACGGTGCTGTCCCACCGCACCATGTACCCGGCGAAGGTCCGGTAGAAGTAGGCCCGGTCCCGCTCCGAGGTCAGCCACTGGTCGATGTCGTAGAGGCCGACGGCGTCGGGCGAGCTGGCCACCACGTAGTGGTAGCCGAGCCTCCGCAGGTACCCGATCTGGTCGGCGGTGTCCCCGAAGACGGGGAAGTGGGGCGGGGGCGAGGCGAACCCGGGGATGTCGAGGGTGGCCACCTGGTAGCGCCCCACGGCCAGGAAGGCGGGCTGGTCGACGGCCGAGAGGACGCGGGCCCCGGACGGGATGAGGGCGTTGACGCGTTCGTAGTCGGTTTCGAGGCGCCGGTAGGGCTCGGTGTAGGCCGAGGACCGCCCCGCCACCCGCAGGGCGGCCCGCACCGTCCCCGTGCCGGTATGGACGTAGTCGGCGGGCAGCACGTAGAAGACCAGGCCCCCGAAGGCCACGAGGAGCGCCGCCCCCAGGGCGGCGCGGGGCCGGGGCGGGAGCCGGCCCCACCACGGCACGACGGGGCCGGGGATCGTCCCGGGGACCCCCGAGGCCGCGGCGCCGGCGCCCGGCGCGGCGCGGGGACGGCGCAGGGGCCATGCCACCCCCAGGAGGAACAGGCCGCAGGCCAGCGACGAGGGGCCGACGAAGCGGGCCGGGTCGGTGGCCTCCCCCCCCGAGAACTCGTAGGAGAGGAGGACGAGCTGCAGCACCGTGGCCAGGCCGGAGGCCAGCACCACGGGGGCCGTCCGGCTGTCTGGGCGCCGGGCCAGGATGACCGTCCCCGCCACCACGCTGGCCACGGCCACGAGGCCTGCCCCGTCGGCCAGGCCGGCCCGTCCCACGAACCGCAGGAACACCCCCACACCGATGCCCGGTTGGGCCCCGCCCGGGACGGCGGCGTCGTAGTTGCCCGGGAACAGGGCGAAGAAGGGCGTCCCCGACGAGCGCCACGAGGCCACGGCCCACCCCAGCGTCCCGACCAGGCCGGAGCCGGCCGTCACGAGGACCGGCGTCACCCCGTGGCGACCGCGGCCCACCCAGGCCACCGCCACCAGGGACAGCGCCACCGGGATCACGAAGTAGAAGCGCAGGGCCACGATGCCGGCCAGGACGACACCGATGACGGCACAGAGCCCGGGCGGAACCGGCTCACGGCCGGCGGGGAGGCGGGTCAGCAGCTGGTAGGCGCCGAGGGTGAGGGCCGTGGCCGAGAACGTGGCGCTGAGGTTGGCCACCGGGCCGACCCCGTGCCCGAGCAAGAGCCCCACCCCGATGACGGCGACGCCGAGCACGAGCCCTCGGCGGCGGAGGGTCCCGACGGTCAGGATGAGCACGAGGGCCACCCCGAAGCCGTACTCGAAACCCCGGAGCGAGGCGTCACCGCACAGGCGGAGGAACAGGGACTGGTAGAGCGTCGAGCCGCCATAGCTGGTGATGCGGCGGAAATTGAAGGGGTCGACCAGTCCCCCGGTGCGCGCCAGGCGCTGGGCCAGGTAGATGTAGCCCGGGTCGTCGTCGTTGACGTTCACGGCCCGGTCGCCGATGGCCACCCCGACGACGAGCACGGCCAGCCCGGCCCCCACCACGGCGAGGGCGAGGGTGCGCCATCCTCCCACCGGCGCGGCGTCGCGCCCTGGGCTGCGCCTGGTAGCGGCCACCAGGAGCACGACCCCCACCGCGTGCCAGGCCACGAGCACGCCCACGTCGGCCAGGCCCAGGGCCACGAGCACGCCCCCGGCGGCGAGGAACAGGGCCACGCCCACGACGAGCTGGAGGGCGGGGGGGACGTCGCTCTGCGCCGTGGGCCATCCCAGGCGCATCGCCCAGCGGACAGCGGTGCGGCCCCATCCCCACGACCCGAGGAGCAGCAGCCCGATCAGGCCGAGGAACGCCATGGTCGTGGTCACGACGGGCTCCGGCGCCGGCACCCCGTCGTCGACGCGTCGGGGCGGGTCGATGTCACCTGCCCCTCCCGGTGGGCTCGACGGAGGCCGGTGGCGACCACGCCCCGTCCCGGTACAGGGCCACGGAGCCGTCGTCGTCCAGGGCGGCGCAGAACGACGGCGTCGGGCACGACAGGGCGGTGAAGCCCACCAGGGGGTCGATCGGGGCGGGTTCCGACCAGCGCACGCCGTCGAAGGTCACGGCGTCGCCCAGGGCATCGACGAGCATGCAGAAGCTCGTCGTCGGACAGGCGATGCGGGTGTCACCTTCGACCCGGTCGAGCCCGCGTCGCCGCCGCAGGGCCGGGTCGACCTGACCCAGGGACTTCCAGTCCCCGCCGGCGAGGCGGTAGACGTCGCCGAAGTAGTCCACGGCCCAGCACGCGCCGGGGGCGGGGCAGGCCACGTCGTCCACCACGGGCAGCTCCACGCCGCTCAGGGCCTCGAGGGCGGTGCTGCGGAGGTCGAGGTACGGGCCGGCCGTCCACGTCGTCCCGTCCAGCTCCAGGGGGCGGCCCGGCACCGAGATGGCCATGCACCACCCGGCCGCCGGGCACGCCAGACTGGCGACGGGGCGGACCCCCACCGGGAAGTCGCCGTCGACCCGGGCCCGGATGGCACGCGGCTCGGACCAGTTCCCACCGACCGAGCGCAGGTCCCGCCCGGCGGCGTCGACGGCGGTGCAGGAACCCGGCGCCGGGCACGAGACGGCGCTGATGCCGTTGACGTCGTCGGTGGCGACCTCGGCCCCGCTGCCGGGGTCGGCACGGTGCCGGCGGGTCCACCGCGACCCGTCGAACGTCAGCAGGGCGCCGTCGGCATCGCCGGCCACGCACGACGCCGGCCCGGCGCAGGCGATGGCGGTGAGCGGAGCGGCATCGACCGCCTGGGGCCGGCCCCAACGACCGGCGACGAGCCGAAGGACGTCGCCGCCGTCGTCCACGGCCGTGCACGAACCCGGGACCGGGCAGGCCATCGCCGTGGGGAAGCGGGTGGCGGGGGGCGCCACGGCGGGCCCGGCTCGCAGGGCCACGTGGAGGAGGAGCACGGCCAGGAGGACCCCGCCTCCGCCCAGGACCCCTAGGGCGCGACGGCGCCGGGGCGAACCGTGCCCGATGGGCTCCTCGGTGCGGGCGCGGGGCCGCGCCTGCGTGACGGTCATGTCCCTGGTCGAACCTGTGCTCTGTCCATCCGGCTAGGAGCCAGACGGGCACGCCGGCCGTCACCGGCCTGGTGAGCCCCCCCAAGGACGTCTACCTATCACTCTACGATACGTTCCCGATGCGTAGTGTGTCCATGACCCAGCCACCTCCGCTCAGGGAGCGGCGCCCTGTTCGGCCAGGGGCGTGTTCTCGAAGAGGGGGGGAACGGCCCGCGCCGGCCGTGAGCGCCGGGACCACCACCCGATGCGGTTCTTGAGGAGCAGGGCGGGTCGCTCCACCACCAGGTAGCTCACCGCTGCCGACACCGTGGCCAGCGTCAGGACCACGAAGGCCAGCTCGCCGAAGGGGATGTGCCAGATGCGGTGGGTCCAGTCCAGGAACTCGGTCTCCCACGCCTGGTGCCACAGGTAGACGCCGTAGGAGACGATCCCGAGGGCTGCCACCGGTCGCCACTGGAGCACCCGGCGCACGAGGCCGCGGTCCTGGGGCCCGAACACCGCCGGCACCAGGAGGAAGAAGGCGAACAGGCCGTAGAGGAGCTGCTGCTCCAGCCCGAGCACGGGGGCGGGGTGGGCCACCGGCTGGATGGAGAGCCCGATGTGGGCCACGGCCCACAGGAGCACCCCGGCCACGGCCCAGCTGGCCCAGGGGACGGCGGGGTGCCACAGCCAGCGGGGCGCGGACCGGCGCTGGCCCAGCCAGCTGCTCGTCACGGCCAGGAGCATTCCCAGGGCGAAGAGATCGAGGCAGGCGGGCAACCATTCCAGGCCCTCGTAGGCCAGTGTGGCGTGGACGTGCAGGAGCCAGAAGCGCACGCCCAGCCCCACGACGAAGAGGACGGCCACGCCGCCGAGCTCCCAGGCCAGCTGGTTGCCGCCGGCCCGACGCCGGACGGCAACCAGGGCGGCATAGAGGGGGAGGAAGAGATAGAAGGACATCTCGGTGCACAGCGTCCAGGCCTGGGTGAGGCCGGTGGCGGCGTGGGTGCCGAAGTAGATCTGGACCAGGCCGAGGTAGATGAGCAGCGAGCGCCAGCCCGGCAGCACCGTGTTGGTGTGCAGGACGTAGCTCGTGACGATGAAGGCCAGCCAGTACCCGGGCAGGATGCGCAGGAGCCGGCGAACCCAGAAGCGTCCCGTCGAGGGGGGGCCGGTGCCAGCCAGATGGGCCACGGCGAAGGGGCGGTAGAGCAGGAAGCCCGAGATGAGGAAGAAGACCGACACGCCCACGTCGAAGCGCGACGTGTAGATCCCGTAGGGGGAGCGCTCGGTGAACCCCGAGAGGAACGAGGTGTGCAGGAGCACCACCAGGACGGCCGCCATGGCCCGCAGCCCGTCGAAGCACGGGAAGCGACTGGGGCGTCCGGAGTCGGACCGTCCCGGACCGGACCGTCCCGGACCGGCCGGCACGAGGCGCTCCTCGACGGTGACCGGCGGCCCCCCACCCTCCACGGACCCGAGGCTACCACCGCCCTCCCAGGATTCTCCCAGGTCACCCCTCGTCATTTCTGACGTGGCGACCCGGCCCGGCGCGGCCTAGCGTGAGCCCGGTCGTCGGTAGGGGCGGGTACGGGGGCGGACATGCGACGTCGGGCGCTGACCATGGTGACGATTCTCAGTTGCGTACTCCTGGGGTCGTGCACGTCCGCCACGCTCTCCGCAGCACCCACCCAGCCGGTGGCGCCCACCCCGGCCCAGGACTGCGCCAGCACCACCACCGACCAGGCCGTCTGCATGCCTCCCTCCGCCGTCAACCTGGCCGCCCTGCCCCTCGGGACGGGGAAGATCTCCACCGCGCCGGTCGTGGGTTCCGAGTGGCGGTGCCGGGCCCCGGACGGGACCCAGCGCGTGACCACCCCGCCGTGGGTCGACACCAAGACCGGGACGTGGGACCTCGAGACGAAGGCGGCGGTGAAGGGGGACGTCCGCTACAAGAAGGAGTTCACCGCCACCCAGGTGGGCGACACCGAGGTCCTGAGCGGCAACGGCCTGCCCGCCCGGGCCGGGGTGTTCCCGGTCAAGCCCAGTGACCCGGCCTACCGCTACAACCCCGACCCCACCGCCGTGTTCGCCCACAACTTCAAGGTCACCGTCCCGTACGACCCCACGGCCAACGCCTCCCCCTCGTGCGAGAACGGGATCGTGGGGGTCGCCGACGACGGCATCCCCATCCTGGACGCCTTCGACGCCGACGGGAACGACGCCGCCGGCGTGGAGACCCAGGACAGGTGCCACGGCCACCCCAACGACATGGTGGGGTACCACTTCCACTCCCTCTCCCCCTGCCTCCTCTCCAAGGCGGAGCTGCGCGACCACACCACGGTGCAGGTGGGGTGGGCCCTCGACGGCTTCGGGATCTACGTCGAGTACGCCGGGGGCAAGCTCGTCACCGACGCCGACCTCGACGGCTGCCACGGCCGGACCTCGACCGTCCCCTGGCACGGCAAAAACGTGGACATCTACCACTACGACATGACCTTCGAGTTCCCCTACGTGGTGGGGTGCTTCGCCGGGACGCCCACGGCCCAGATCACGGGCCTGCCCTACTGAGCGAGATCACGGGCCTGCCCTCGTGAGGAGCCGGCGCCGGACCCCGAAACGGGGCCGGGTCGGGCGGGGGCCGGTTGGGGCCGTAGCATGCGGGGCGGGGTGGGGATGCAGCGAACGTGGACGCGCCGCACGAACCTGCTGTGCGTGGCAAGCGTCGTCGTCCCCTACGGCATCGAGCTGACGCGGCTCCTCGTCTCCTCCGGCCCCGTCTACCCCACCGGCGACCTGGCCCTGGTCGACCTGGCCGTGCGCAGCGCCACCCGCTTCCAGCAGGTCCTCGGGCCCTACGACCGCTTCGGCTGGCACCATCCCGGCCCCGCCTACTTCTATCTCCTGGCCCTGCCGTC
>DATJOV010000185.1:0-4605 GCA_035506735.1 Acidimicrobiales bacterium
GATGACGAGGTCCACGGTGCCGGGCGTGCCGATCAGCGCCGGGGCGTCGGCCGCCTCGATGACCGTGACCCGGGCCCCGCGCCGGCGCAGGCGCTCGGCCGCCACCCTGCCGTCGGCGCCGTTGTTGCCCTTGCCCGCCACCACCACCACCCGGCGCCCGTAGGCCCCCCCCAGGAGGCGCACGGCCCAGGTGGCCACGGCCGTGCCGGCCCGCTCCACCAGGGTGGCCTCGGACACGGTGCGCAGGGCCTCGGCGTCGACGGCCTGCATCTCGGGGACCCGCAGGACGGGCTTCACGACCCGGTCCCCCGTTCGGCCACCACGCTCGCCACGGCCACAGTCTCGGTGTGGGAGAGCGAGACGTGCCAGCGCCCCACCCCCCGGGCCCGGGCCAGGGCGGCGGCCCGCCCCGACAGCACCAGTGCGGGACGCCCCCCCTCGCGGCGCGCCACCTCGACCTCCCGGAACCCGGCCGCCCCGAGCCCCACCCCCAGGGCCTTGAGGACGGCCTCCTTGGCGGCGAAGCGGGCCGCCAGGCGGGGGGCGGGATCGGCGCTGGCGGCGGCGTAGTCCCGCTCGGCCCTGGTGAAGAGGCGGCCCGCCAGGGCGGGCCGGCGGGCCAGGACCCGGCGGAAGCGGGCCACGTCCACGGCGTCGACGCCGACGCCCTCGATGCCCCCGGGACCGTCGCCGGGCGGGGGGAGGCTCACTCCACCGTGACGGTCTTGGCCAGGTTGCGGGGACGGTCCACGTCGTGCCCGCGCATGCGGGCGATGTGGTACGCCAGCAGCTGCAGGGGCACCACGTCCAGGATGGGGGCGAAGAGCTTGTGGGTCTCGGGCACCCACAGGACCTCGTCGGCCTGCTGGGCCGTCTCGTGGTCGCCCTCGTTGGCCACCAGGACCACCGTGGCCCCCCGTGCCCGAACCTCGGCCACGTTGCCCATCATCTTCTCCCACAGCTCGGTGCGGGTGGCCACGCCCACCACCACGGTGCCGGGGACGATGAGGGCGATGGGCCCGTGCTTGAGCTCCCCGGCGGGGTAGCCCTCGGCCCGGAGGTAGGAGATCTCCTTGAGCTTGAGCGCCCCCTCCAGGGCCACGGGGAACCCGACGTGGCGGCCCAGGAAGAAGAAGTCCCGGGTGTCGGCCAGGCGCCCCGCCACCTGGGCCACGGGGGAGGGCGTCCCCGCCTCCTGGGCGGTGCGCTCGTGCTGGAGGATGCGGTCGATGAGGTCGGGCAGCTCGGCCAGGCGCTCCACCAGGAGCCCCACGTCGGCCGGGGCCACGGTGCCGCGCAGCTGGGCCAGGTACAGCGCCAGGAGCTCGAGCGCGGTGACCTGGGCCAGGTGGGTCTTGGTGGCGGCCACCCCCACCTCGGGCCCGGCCCGGGTGTACATGACCCCGTCGGCGTCCCGGGCCATGGAGGAGTCGACCACGTTGGAGATCACCATGACCTTGGCCTCGCCCCGGCGGGCCTCGCGCATGGCCTGCAGGGTGTCGATGGTCTCGCCCGACTGGCTCACCCCCACCACCAGGGTGCGGCCGTCGAGGACGGGGTCGCGGTAGCGGAACTCCGAGGCGATGTCGATCTCGGTGGGGAGCCGGGTCCAGTGCTCGATGGCGTACTTGGCCACCATGCCGGCGTGGTAGCTGGTGCCGCACGCCACCACGAAGACCTTGTCCACCTGGCGCAGCTCGTCGTCGCCGATGCGCAGCTCGTCCAGGGCCAGGGTGCCGTCGGGGAGGAGCCGGCCCAGGAGGGTGTCGGCCACGGCCCGGGGCTGTTCGTGGATCTCCTTGCCCATGAAGTCGGGGAAGCCGCCCTTCTCGGCCGCCTCGATGTCCCAGTCGACGTGGAGCTCGTTGGGCTCGACCTCCTTGCCGGCCAGGGTGGTGACGCGCATCGACCCCGGGCGCAGCTCCACGATCTGGTCGTCGTCGAGGACCCAGAACCGCCGCGTCCGGCCCAGCAGGGCGGGGATGTCCGAGGCCAGGAGGGCCTGGCCCTGCTCCCCCATGCCGATCACGAGCGGCGACACCCGCCGCCCCGCCACGATGGTCCCGGGCTCGTTGGCGCACACCACGGCCAGGGCGAAGGCGCCCCGCACCACCCGCAGGGTGGCCCGCACGGCCTCGGCCATGGACGAGCCCCCGTCCATCTCCTCCTCGATGAGGTGGGCCAGGACCTCGGTGTCGGTCTCCGAGGCCAGGGTGTGGCCGTCTCCCTGGAGGCGGGTGGCGAGCTCGCGCCAGTTCTCGATGATGCCGTTGTGGACCACGGCCACGGTGCCGCTGCAGTCGAGCAGGGGGTGGGCGTTGGCCTCGGTGGGGTGGCCGTGGGTGGCCCAGCGGGTGTGGCCGATGCCGGCCGCCACGGTGAGGGGATCCTCGGGCACCACCTTGCGCAGGTCCTCGAGCGAGCGCGTCCCGGTGGCGGCCCGGGCCCGCCACAGCGCCCCGTCCCGCTGGAGGGCCACCCCGGCTGAGTCGTACCCGCGGTACTCCAGGCGGGCCAGGCCCTCGAGGAGCACGTCGAGGACCTCGTCGCTGCCGGTGGCGCCGATGATGCCGCACATGGCCTTCCAGGCTACGGCCCCCCAGGCGCCAATCGGTGCCCCCCGGGGGCCGAATCAGGGGGCGGCCGGGGGCAGGCCCTCCACGGCCGAGATCAGGCGGTCGGCGGCGGCCCGGGCCACCGCCTCCTCCTCGGCCTCGACCATGACCCGGACCAGGGGCTCGGTCCCGCTGGCCCGCAGCACCACCCGGCCCCCGTCCCCGAGCTCGGCCTGGACCAGGGCCAGCTCGTGCTGCACCGCCTCGGCCGCCACGGCGTCGGCGGGACGGGGCACGGCCACGTTGGTGAGGACCTGGGGCAGGCGCCGCATCGAGGCCCGGGCCAGCTCGGCCAGGGGGGCGTCCCGGCGGCGCAGGAGGTCGAGGAGGAGCACCCCGGTGAGCACCCCGTCGCCGGTGGTGGCCAGGCGGCGGAACACGATGTGCCCGGACTGCTCTCCCCCGAGGGCCAAGCCCTCACCGTCGAGGGCCTCGAGCACATAGCGGTCCCCCACCGCCGTCTCCCGCACGGCGATCCCGGCCTCGCCCATGGCGTGGCGGAAGCCGAGGGTGGTCATGACCGTCACCACCACGGTGTCGCCCGGCAGCAGGCCCCGGGCGGCCAGGTCGGTGGCGAACAGCGAGAGGAGCTCGTCGCCGGTGGCGAGGGCCCCGGTGTGGTCCACCGCCACCAGGCGATCGGCGTCGCCGTCGAGGGCCAGGCCCACCTGGGCCCCCCGGGCCAGCACCTCGGCCGCCAGCCGCTCGGGGTGGGTGGACCCGCAGTCGTCGTTGATGTTGGCCCCGTCGGGTCGGTCGGCGATGGCGTGCACCTCGGCCCCCAGGCGGCGCAGCACCTCGGGGGCCACGGCCGAGGCGGCCCCGTTGGCGCAGTCCACCACCACCCGCACGCCGGCCAGGTCCCGGCCCTCCAGCACCCCCACCAGATGGTCGAGGTAGGCCGCGGCGGCCCCGGGCTCCGACCACAGGCGGCCCACCCCGTGCCCCACCGGGGGCCGGGGACCGTCCCCGCCGTCGAGGATGTGGGCCAGCTCGGCCTCCACCGCCTCCTCGGCCGCGTCGGGCAGCTTGAGGCCCCCGGGGGCGAAGAGCTTGACCCCGTTGTCGGCGAAGGGGTTGTGCGAGGCCGATACCACCGCCGCCGGCAGGCCCCGGGCCGCCGCCAGGAAGGCCACCCCGGGGGTGGGGAGGACGCCCACGTCGACGACGTCGGCTCCCTCGCTCGCCATCCCGGCCGAGAGGGCGGCCTGGAGGAGGGGGCCCGAGCGCCGGGTGTCGCGCCCCACCAGGAAGCACGGGGCGGGCAGGGCCCGGGCCGCGGCCCGGCCCAGGGCCAGGACCAACTCCGCCCCGAGCTCGGCGTTGGCGACCCCCCGGATGCCGTCGGTGCCGAACTGCACCTCCACGGCCGCTACCGCTTGGAGTACTGGGGGGCCTTGCGGGCCTTCTTGAGGCCGTACTTCTTGCTCTCCTTCTCCCTGGCGTCGCGGGTGAGGAGGCCGGCCTTCTTGAGCGTGGGGCGCAGCTCGGGGTCGAGCTCGACGATGGAGCGGGCGATGCCCAGGCGCAGCGCCCCGGCCTGGCCCGACACCCCGCCCCCGTCGATGGTGGCGTCGATGTCGTAGCCCTCGGCCTTGTTGGCCACCCGCAGGGGCTCGGTCACCACCATGCGGTGGGTGGCCGAGGTGAAGTAGTGCTCGAAGGCCCGCCGGTTCACCGTGATGGTCCCCTGGCCCGGCCGGATGCGCACCCGGGCCACCGCCGCCTTGCGGCGGCCCGTGTTCTGGGTCAGGGGGGCGGGGAGCTTGGTCTTGGTGGCCACGGTGGTGGGGTCCTGTCTGTCGGCGTGGGGGGCGGCGTGGGCTCGGGGCTCAGACCCGGGCCCGGGCCCCGGGGATCTCGAGGGGCTGGGGCTGCTGGGCCACGTGGGGGTGCTCGGCGCCGGCGTAGATCTTGAGCTTGAGCAGCTGGCGCCGGCCCAGCCGGGTGCGGGGCACCATGCCCCGCACGGCACGGCGCACCACCTCCT
>DATJOV010000186.1:0-6043 GCA_035506735.1 Acidimicrobiales bacterium
GAAGTCGTCCAACGTGCAGAACTTCACCATCACGCTGAGCCTCTAGTCCGGCACGCACACCGCAGTACCGCTCCCCCCGGGTCGCCTCCAGCGGCCCGGGGGGAGTCGCGTCTGGGCCTCGCCGCTGGCTGCGGGCTGCACGGCCAGGCGTCCGCCCATGGACCTCCCAGGTCGGGAGTTCCCGCAACACCCGCCGTCGATTGCGAGCGGCGGGTGCCGGGGACCAGGGGCGCACCCAGGTGCGGATGGGGTCGCCGGGGAGCTCGGGGACGGCGCTGAGACCGGCCTCGGCCGCCATGGCCTCGGCCTCGAGGGCCGATCCGACGCGGCTCACCAGAGCGCCATCGTCGGGGACCACGTCGATGGCGTGCTCGCCGGCCGAGTCGACGGGCTCCTGGATCACCTTCGACGGGCGGGCGCCCGGGGCGCGGGCTCCCCAAGTCAGGTGACGGGTGGTACCCCGAGCCGGGTCGAGCCAACGGCCGTCGCGACCCCGGCCACCGGGACGCGGCGGGGCGGGCGCTAGGAGAGGCCGCGACCCGCCAGGCGCCGTCCCAGGGTGCCCAGGACGGCCAGGGCCAGGCCCACCGCCACGACCCACGGGAGCGAGGTCGGGACGCCGGTCGAGGCCAGCGACCCCTGCGATCCCGAGCCTGCGGCGGTGGGCGTGGCGGCCGGTGCGGCCGCCCCGGCCGACGGGCCCGGGACAGTCGCCGTGGTGGTGGGTGTCGTGCTGGGCGCGGTGGAGGGTGCGGTCGTGCTCGCCGGCGTCGACGACGACGGGTCGATCTCGAACGGCTTCGAGAAGGCGTGGGGGCCGCTCGTGAAGGCCTGGTTGTAGTCGATGCCCACCCACAGGACGCAGAAGTTGGTGGCGTCGCACTCGATGTTGGACGTGCCGTGGACCCCGGTGAGGAGCGACACGGCGTAGTTCACCGTGAACTTCCCACTGGCGTCGGTGTTGACGGGAAGGGGGTTGACGGTGGCCCCGTCGCACGTGGAGGGGTCGGTGGGGAGGTTGGCCACCGACCCTCCGGGATCGGCGCACTCCAGGATCTGCAGGCCGGTGGGATCGGCGTGCGGATCGGGGAACCCCGAGCCCGACACCGTGATCGTCTGGGCGTCGGTGAAGGGTCCCGAGGGCGTGGTCACCGTGGGCGTGGCGGCGAAGGCGTGGAGGGGCCAGGTCGCCGCCGCCAACCCGCCCGCCGCCCCGACGGCGACGGCGCCGAGCCACCGGCGGGACCGGCGCGGCGGACGGCCGGGGTGGGCTGCGCCCATCACAGGTTGGCCGGGAGCAGCTTCGAGAGGGCCTCGAAGAGGAAGAAGACCCCGGCCAGCCACAGGGGGACGAGGATGAGGTACCGGCCACCCCGTCCGTAGACGCGCCGGGCCCGGTCGTTGAGCGCGCCCAGGAGGACGAGCCCCACCAGCAGGGCCAGCACCCCCGGCAGGTAGACGAGGTTCCAGCCGATGTCGTCGGCCTTGCTCGCCTCGACCCGGTGGGGCGTGATCACGACCTTGGTGACCTTGGCGGCGTCCGGCGCGCTCAGCAGGCCCACCACCACCAGCCGGTTGGTGGAGGAGAACTTGGGGTTGCACGTGGTGAGCGTGACGCGGTTGTCGCTGGTGGTGTTGAGCACGCTCACGTTGGTGGGCGAGACCACGAAGGGTGCCTCGGCCACGACGTAGGTCAGGTGCTCGCCCGACACGGTCGTGAGATCGATGGGGTCGCCCACCCGGAGCTCGTTGAGGGCGTTGAACGGTGCGCCGTAGGTGGTGCGGTGGCCGGCGATGGCCACGTTGCCGGCCTGCCCCGGCATGGACGTCCCCACGTAGTGCCCGGGCCCCATGGAGAGCTGGGCGTCGGCCGTCCCCTCCACCACATACTGGTCCACGCCGATGGCCGGGATCTGGAGTCGCCCCACCACCGAGCCGGCCCGGGGGTGGGGGACGTGGGCGTCGGAGGCCAGGGTGGGTTCGTCGCCGGGGACGGTCTCGTGCTCGATGCTCGACTGGAATTCGGTGCGGAGGGTCTCCTGGGCGTAGTGGTGCTGGATCGACGTGCCCCACAGCTGCCAGGCGGCGAAGAGGATCATGATGGCGCCGACGTTGCGCACCCAGGCCGACGCCACGAAGAACGCCCGCAGGAGCCGGGGCCGGTCGAGCGAGCCCAGGCGCGCCGCCAGGCGGCCCGTCGCCGCCCGGCGCGTCGGCGCCGGTGCCGCCCCCCTCCCCGCCCCGGGCAGGCCCCACAGGGATCCCGACGACCCCGGGGTGGCCGGCGGGGGCGGGGCTCCGAAGGCGCCGGTCGGGGGTGGGACGGGGGGACCGGCCGGGGGTGACGGCGGGCCGACCGGCCCCGGCGCTCGGCCTGCCGACGACGACGCCTGCCCGGGAGCTGCGGCGGCGGGGGGCACCGCCGGGGGCGGCCCCACGGCGGGGGCGGCCGCCCCGGTCCCCGGTGGGACCCCTCGCCCGCCCTCCCCCGCAGCCTTCCCCGGGGCTTGCGGCCCCCTCCAGGGAGGCTCAGGAGGCCCTGGGCGGGCTCCCGGGGCACGCGTACCCTCGGATGGGGCCCGGGGCGCCACAGGGGTGCTCAGCAGGGTGTCGAGGGACCGGATCCGGGGGACACGGGGCGGCTGCCCCGAACCACCCCCCTGCTTCGGAGGCCGGGCGCCGGCCCCCGGTACGACCCCGTCGGGCTGGTCGACGTCGGCGTCGGGACGCACCCCGAGGACCGACGCCAGCGTGCGCCGGGGCACGACGGGCGGGACCGGCGGAGCCGTCCGTCCCGGGCGGGACTGCCCGTTCTCGTGGCCAGGCCCCGGTGCCGGGTCGCCGTCCTCGTCCCGGCGGAGCCCGGGATCGGCGGTCAGCACCACCGGTCCCCCCTCCGCACGGCACCGGGCGCGCCGCCCCCCCTCGCCCACCAGCACCCCCCCGCCATGCTCAATTCCTACCGGGAATCGGGGGCGTACGGGACCCGGCCCGATGCCGGCGCCGCCGCAGCCGCCAGGGGCCGGCCACCGGGGCCGGTCTGCCCCGGCGCCACCCCCGAGGCCAGGCGGGCGTCGAGGCGCGACGCGTCCTGGGCCTGCTTGACGATGAGCTCGTGGGCGAAGGTCACCAGGAAGGCGCGGTTCTGGGCCAGCACGGCGGCGTGGGCCGTGCCGCCGATGGACCCGGCCAGGTTGGTGATGGTCACGCCCTTGGGGAGCTGGACGTGGGCGCCACCTGGGGCGTTGATGAGATAGAGCACGAAGCGCTCGTAGTGCGTCTGCTGCCCCGCCTGCACGGGGACGATCCAGTAGAGCACCGACCAGCTCTGGTCCCCGGGGGCGGTGAAGGAGAGCGTCTGGCCCGTGATCCCGCCGCCCACGCTGACCTGGGCCACGTCCTGGAGCAGCCAGCCGTGGAACTGATAGCACGCCTCCACGCTGTAGGCCGCGAAGGCCTGCTCGTCGGTGGTGTCGACCACGTCGGCGGTGACGCCGTCGCTGGCATGGAGGTCCCCGCCCCCCTGGCCGGGGTAGAAGGTGTAGCGGATCCAGGTCGAGTCGTCCCCGAAGAGGGGCTTGGCCCAGGAGATGATCTCGGTGGGCCGAGCGTCCCATCCGGCCGGCGCCGTGGGTGACGCCTGGAAGGCCAGGAGCTTGGGCTCACCGGCGGCGTTGGCCACCAGGTTGTAAGCCCGCAGGGCGTTGTCGGCGAAGGCCAGGAACACCGCCGCGCCACACACGATGGCGATGGCGGCGAAGGCCCTGGGCACGGCCGGTGCCGGGCGAACGGGCACGCCCGTGCCCCACAGGTCCGGGTCGCCGGCCCGTGGCGCCGGAGCCTTGATGCGCAACCCGAAGCGGCCCATGGCCAGCAACATGAGGAGCACGCCCACGCTGAAGGTGACGAGCCCCACGAAGGGGTGCAGCACGTTGATGGCCACACTCTCGCCCCACAGGTGCCCAGCCCAGAAGATGAAGGTCAGGCGCCCCAGGTTGACGGCCCACAACAGCACCATGCCGGCCGCCAGCCAGGCGCCCTTGCGGGCCAGCGGCCCCCGCACGATGGCGCCGAAGGCCACGCCCACGAGGAGGAAACCCACGATCCCGTTGATCCCCGAGCAGGCCGAGACCACGCTGACGGGGAAGGGGTGGCCGGCGTGGACCACCTGGAAGACCGCCGTCCCCGCCGACGGCTCCGGCGTGGCAACGTGGACGAAGCGGAGCACGAAGCGCAGGCCGGCCAGGGTGGTGTCGGTCGAGGCGTCGAGGACCCGGAGCAGCAGCGTCGTGTACGGCCAGGGCCACGCCAGGAAGAGATAGGCGATGGCCAGCTTCTGGCGCCACACCACCCGGACCCCGAAAAGGATGGCGACGGCCCCGGCCACGAAGAAGGGCAGGGAGAGCAGATCGATGCGCCACACCCAGAACATGGCCGAGAACTTGGCCGGGAGGGTGACGTTGATGGCGATGGCCAGGGCCACGAGGGGGATTCCGACGATGTAGTCGAGCTGGCGGTCGTGGATGGCCCGTTCGGCCCGGCCCGGCTGGACCTGCATGGCCGCCAGGCCCAGGGCGATGAGCGGCACCAGGCTGATGTAGGCGAGGGGCGTCTGCATGGTGGCGGTCTGGAGCAGGGTGGTGAGGGAGTAGCTGTAGGCGCACAGGGTGGCGCCGAGCAGGGCCACCACCTTGACGGTCGTCCGCGTAGGGGGCGACGCCTCGTCCCAGCGTCGGGCCAGCCCCCGGCGAGCGCCGACCGGTCCGGCGTTCCCGGTCCCGAGCTCCACGGGGGACACGGCGGCCATGGCCCTCAGCCGAACCGGCCGTGGACGTAGTCCGAGGTGCGGGGGTCGCGGGGGTCGCCGAAGATCTGCTCCGTCTCGCCCGACTCCACGATCTTCCCCGGTTCACCTTCGGCGTCGAGCAGGAACAGGGCGCAGTTGTGGGAGACCCGCTGGGCCTGCTGCATGTTGTGGGTGACGATCACGATGGTGAGCTCATGGCACAGCTCACTGACGGTCTCCTCGATGACCCCGGTGGAGATGGGGTCGAGGGCCGAGCAGGGCTCGTCCATGAGTAGGATCCGGGGACGCACGGCCAGAGCCCGGGCGATGCACAGCCGTTGCTGCTGGCCGCCGGAGATGGCCCCGCCCGGCTCGTTGAGACGGTTCCGGGCCTCGCGCCACAGCCCCGCCCGCTCGAGGCACTCCTGGACCAGGGCGTCGGGGTTCTCGGTCTTGAGGCCCGCCAGCTTCAGACCCGACAGCACGTTCTGGGCGATGGTCATGGACGGGAAGGGGTTGGGACGCTGGAACACCATCCCGATGCGGAGGCGGGTCTGGGTCACCGGCACGGCGTCCCCGTAGACGTCCACACCGTCGAGGCTGATCGAGCCCGACATGGCCGCCGATGGCACCAGCTCGTGCATGCGATTGAGGATGCGCAGGAAGGTGGACTTGCCGCATCCCGAAGGGCCGATGAGGGCGGTCACCTTGCCCGGCTCCATGTCGAGGGAGATTCGTTCCAGGACCTTGTTGGTCCCGAACCAGGCGCTCACGTCTCGGGCCACCAGGCCCGAAGGTCCCCGGCTGCTGTCGTCGGCGGGGAGCCCGCTGCCCCAGCCCCGGGTCGCAGGCACGACGGCAGGGGTGCTGTGCCCATTCCCGGTGGACGGGGCGGGCGGCGGCTCGAAGGGCCTGACGGGCACGGTCAACCCGTCCCCCCGGACCGGCGGAGCCACCTCGGGGGTCGGGCCCGGCTGGGGCACCAACAGGGGCGCCACACCGACCGCCGCCGCGGTCGGTGGCGGTGGGGGGGGCACAGGGCCGGTCCCCGGAACGGTGGCCGAGGGGGCGCCAAGAGGCGGGGGCGGGGCCCACATGGGCGGCGCCGGCGGGACCGGCGGCGACAGGATCGGTGCTCCCAGGAGGGTCCCCGGCGATGGCGGCGACGGCGGGGCCTTCGCGACTCCCTCTTCTGGCCACCACTGGGACGGCGGCGGGGGCAGGGACGCGGGCTGGGAAAGGGCTGACTCCGGGCTG
>DATJOV010000187.1:0-3129 GCA_035506735.1 Acidimicrobiales bacterium
GAGATCCGCATCACCGACCTGCGCATCCCCGACGCCAACCGCCTGGGGGAGCGGGGCCAGGGTCACCGCCTGGGCCAGGCCCGCCTGGGCCCGGCCCGCCTGGCCCACTGCATGCGGGGGGTGGGCCAGATCGAGACGGCCCTGGACCTCATGGTGGCCCGGGCCACCACCCGCTACGCCCACGGCTCGACCCTGGCCGAGAAGCAGGGCATCCAGTGGCTCGTGAGCGAGTCCGCCATCGAGCTCTACCAGGCCAAGCTCATGGTGCTGCACGCCGCCTTCCGCCTCGAGCACGGCCTGCCCTTCGCCACCGAGGTGTCGATGGCCAAGCACCACGTGGCCGGCACCCTGTGGCGGGTGGTCGACCGGGCCGTCCAGGTCCACGGGGCCCTCGGCTACTCCAAGGACTCGCCCCTGGCCGACATGCTCCTCCAGGCCCGCTGGAGCCGCTTCGCCGACGGGGCCGACGAGATCCACAAGTGGCGGGTGGCCGAGGCCGTCATCGACGCCCACCGGCGCCACGGCACCACCCGCTCCGCCACCGGCGACCTGCCCCTGTGACGGCCCCCGGGCCCGGGCCCGGTCAGAAGGTGGATCAGGCAGAAGGTGGATCAGGCAGACAGTGGATCAGGCAGAAGGTGAATCAGAAGGTGTAGCGGTAGACCACCTGGGCCACGCAGGCCGGCTTGGGCGAGCCCTCGGTCTCGATGGTGGCGTCCAGGACGACCTGGGCCCCGTCCTCGCCGATGCGCTCCACCGGCCCCACCGCCACCCCCAGGCGCACCTTCGACCCCACCGGGAGGGGTGCGGGGAAGCGGACCTTGTTGCAGCCGTAGTTCACCCCGAACTTGAAGCCCTCCACCCTGACCACCTCGTGGAGGATCCCGGGGATGAGCGAGAGGGTGAGGTAGCCGTGGGCGATGGTGCCCCCGAAGGGCCCGGCCGCGGCCCGCTCGGGGTCGACGTGGATCCACTGGTGGTCGCCCGTGGCGTCGGCGAACAGGTCCACCTGGGCCTGGTCCACGACGTGCCAGTCGGAGAAGCCCAGGTGCTGTCCCGACAGCGCCTCCAGGGCGTCGATGCTGCCAACGGTGGTGGTCATGGGCTCGACATTAGGCCACGGCCCGGGCCCCGGAACCCGGCCGCTCGCCCGCCTCCGGGGGCTACTTGAACCAGATGCGCTGGTAGTGCCGGCTCTGGGGGTGGAGGAACAGGGCCAGGAGGACCCCGATGAACAGCAGGTTGAGCACCAGCCCGATGACGCCCTGGACGAGCCAGTAGAGATAGAGCAGGAAGATGAGGGCGCTCAGGACGACGCCGAGGACGTAGCCCCAGCGCCGCTCGTTGGCCACGCCGTAGCCGGCGATGCCCAGGGCCAGCGAGGAGAGGGCGAAGGCGCTGCCGAAGAGGAGGGACAGGACCCCCAGGGCGGCGGTGATGTAGCAGAGCATGACCGCACCCTGCAGGGTCTGGGGCTGGGAGGGGTCGAACCAGTGGCGGGGCTCGGCCATCGGCCCATTCTTGCAGGTCGGCGTGCCCATGGGTCTGCGACCCCGGGAGGTCGCCCCCGGTAGGCTCGGCCCCGTGAGCCCCTCTCCCGAGCGCGGGGCCCGGTCCGGCTCCGGGCCCCGGGGGCGCCGCCTGGTGGCCCCCGAGCACCCCTCCCGACGGTCGACCGACGTCCCGGGGGCCGACCACCATCACCGCAACGTCCAGGGGGGCGGGGCGCGCGCCGCCGTCTTCGGCATGCAGGACGGCCTCCTCACCAACGTGGCCCTGGTCCTGGGCTCGGCCGGGGCGAACCCCGGTCCGGGGGTGGTGCGCCTGGTGGGCGTGCTGGGCCTCGTGGCCGGGGCCTTCTCCATGGGGGCGGGGGAGTACACCTCGATGCAGTTCCAGCGCGAGCTCCTCCAGCGCGAGCTCGACCTCGAGCGCCACGAGATCGACCACCGCCCCGAGGGCGAGCGGCGCGAGCTCATCCACATCTACGAGAGGCGTGGCGTGGACCCCACCGTGGCGAGCGAGCTGGCCAGCGAGATGATGCGCACGCCCGAGCTCGCCCTCGAGACCCACGCCCGGGAGGAGCTGGGCATCGACCCCGCCGCCCTGGGCAGCCCCGTGCAGGCCTCGGTGGCGTCCTTCGTGTCCTTCGCCGTGGGGGCGCTCGTCCCCCTGGTGCCGTGGTTCTTCTCCCGGGGGGTGGGCGCCACGGTGGCGTCGGTGGCCCTGGGGGCGGCCGCCGCCCTGGCCCTGGGGGCGGCGCGGGGCGTGGTGGCCCGCCAGCCCTGGGTGCGTTCGGCCCTGCGCCAGCTCGCCATGTCCGCCGTCGTGGCCGCCGTGCTCTACGGCGTGGGGGCCGGGGTGGGGACGGGGGCCGGTCTGCGCTGAGCCCGGCGCGGGCGGCGGTGGCTCAGGCCCCGGCCCGCACGTCGGCGGTGTAGGCCCGGTCGGTGTGGTCGACGGCGAAGCCGAGCGACCGGTAGAGGGCCACGGCGGGGACGTTGTCGGCGTCGACGTAGAGCATGCCCACGGCGAGCCCCTCCCGGGCCAGGTGGTCGAGCCCGGCCAGGACCAGGGCCCGGCCCAGGCCCAGCCCCTGGAAGTCCGGGTCGACCGAGATCACGTAGATCTCGCCCAGGGGAGGGTCGTGGGCGGCGTGGACCTTGGTCCAGCACGAGGCGGCCAGGCGTCCCTGGCGCTCGTGCAGGAGGAAGCCGGCCGGGTCGAACCAGGACTCGCCCTCCCGCTCGCGCAGGGTCTCCACCGTCCATCCCCCCTGTTCGGGGTGGGAGGCGAAGGCCCGGTTGTTGACCACGAGCCAGGCCTCCTCGTCGACCCCGGGCCGGAACGCCCGGGTGGCCACGTCGGCCGGGGGGGCCTCCGCCGGCAGGGGCCGTCGCATCTGGTAGAGGTCGCGCCCGCGCCGCAGCCCGCACGCCTCGGCCGTGGCGTCGCTGAAGGCGGTGGGCTTGGGGACCCACAGGTGGACGTGGCCGCCTCCCTGGAGCCGGACCTCGTCCAGGGCTGCGGCCAGGAGGCTCGTGCCCACCCCGGCCTCGGCGCTGCGGTGGTCGGGGCGCACCACCACCTCGACGCCCCACGTCCCGTGGCCCCGGCTCAGCTGGGCGT
>DATJOV010000188.1:0-4887 GCA_035506735.1 Acidimicrobiales bacterium
CCCACCAGCGCCACGGCCGGTCCGTCGCCAGGCGCAGGCCCACCCGACCCGACACCCCGGGCCGGGCCGGGGGGGCCACGCCGTCGTCGACGAGCTCGACGCCGCCCACCCCGGTGACCAGGTCGGCACCGTCGTCGGCCCGGGTGATGCCGAGCGCCTCGCACAGGCGGGCCGGCCCGCTGGCCAGGTCCCGGTCGCTCCAGCGCCGCTCCCCCGCCCCCCGGGCCGCCCCGGCCCCGGCCCGCGCCCGGGGACCGGACCCGGGGGGCCGCCGGGCCGCCCGCATGGCCTCGATCCCGTCCACGGGGGCCAGGGCCCGCAGGAGCACGGCCCCGGCCACCCCCTCGGGCTGGCACACCACGTTGGCGCAGAAGTGCATGCCGTAGGTGAAATAGACGTAGAGGTGGCCGGGCGGGCCGAACATGACGGCGTTGCGGGGGCGCAGGCCCCGGTAGGCGTGGGAGGCGGGGTCCTCGGCCCCCCGGTAGGCCTCCACCTCCACGATGCGCCCGGCCCGCTCGCCCCGCACGAGCAGCTTGTTGAGGAGGCGGGGGGCCACCTCGAGGGGATCGTCGCCGTAGAAGCGCCGGGGGACCACCCGGCGCGGCCCGGGCCGGGGCGACGCCGCCGGGCCGGCCCGCCCCCGCGCCCCTGCACCCCGGGGGGTGCTCACGTCCCGTTGCGGGCGCTTCCCTCCCGGCCCCGCCCCGCTCCCGACAACGACCCCGGGCCGCCCCCGTGGCCGGCCGTGGGGCTCGGGGCGGGCACGGGCAGCGGGCCCACCCCGTGGACGTGGGCCGAGTCGGCGGCGTGGCTGATCCGCTGCCCGTCGAGCTCGAGGCGGTGGCGGAAGTGCTCCATCTGGGTCGCCACCGGCCTGGGCCCGGCCCCGCCCGGGGAGGTGCGGCGGGTGACGGCCACCCCCGGGTCCAGGAGGAAGAGGGCGTCGGTGCCCAGGTCGGGGTGGGCCTGGACCAGCTCGGCCAGGGGGACGCCGCGCTGGATGGAGTCCCGCACGAGCGACCCGACCACGGCGTGGGCCTGGCGGAAGGGGACGCCGCGCTCCACCATCCACTCGGCCAGGTCGACGGCGGCGGCGGCCGGACCGTCGGCGGCGTCGCGCATGCGCTCCACCACGAAGTGGGCCGTCCCGAGCATGCCCCGCACGGCCGGGAGTGCGGCGTGCATCTGGTCGAAGGCGTCGAAGAGGGGTTCCTTGTCCTCCTGGAGGTCCCGGTTGTAGGCCAGGGGCAGGCCCTTCAAGGTGGCCAGCATGCCCGTGACATGGCCGATGAGGCGCCCCGCCTTCCCCCGGGCCAGCTCGGCCACGTCGGGGTTCTTCTTCTGGGGCAGCATGGAGCTCCCCGTGGCGTAGGCGTCGTCCAGGACGAGGAAGCCGAACTCCTCGCTCGACCACAGAACGAACTCCTCGCCCAGGCGCGACAGGTGCACCCCCAGCAGGGCCAGGACGAAGAGGGCCTCGGCCACGAAGTCGCGGTCGGACACGGCGTCGAGGGAGTTCTCGAAGCGCCCCCCGAAGCCGAGCTCGTCGGCCACCCCCTTGGGGTCGATGGGGAGCGACGACCCCGCCAGGGCCCCGGCCCCGAGCGGGCTCACGTCCATGCGCACCACGGCGTCGAGGATGCGGTCCACGTCGCGGGCCAGGGCCCAGCCGTGGGCCAGGAGGTGGTGGGCCAGCAGGACGGGCTGGGCCCGCTGGACGTGGGTGTAGCCCGGCAGGTAGGCGTCACCGGCCTCGACCGCTCGGCGCAGGAGCTCCCCCTGCAGCTCGAGCACGGAGGCGGCCACCGTGAGGAGCTCCCGCCGGGTGTACATGCGCAGGTCGGTGGCGATCTGGTCGTTGCGGCTCCGGGCGGTGTGGAGCTTGGCCCCCACCGACCCCGCGATCTCGGTCACCCGGCGCTCCACCGCGGTGTGGATGTCCTCGTCCCCGGGGTGGAAGGTGAAGGTCCCCTCCGACAGCTCCAGCTGCACCCTGTCCAGGGCGGCGATGAGGATGGCGGCCTCGCCCTCCTCGACGATGCCGGCCCGGGCCAGCCCCCGCACGTGGGCGCGCGAGCCGGCCAGGTCGTCGGGGCCGAGGCGGCGGTCGAAGGCCAGGCTGGCGGTGAAGGCCATGACCTCGTCGGCGGTGCCGCCCAGGCGGCCCTCCCACAGCGTCACGGCGCCTCCCCCGTGCCGGGGCCGGGCTCCCGGCCCGCCCCCGTCCACAGCCCGGGAAGCTCGTCGGGCTTGGCCGGCCCGCCCTGGGCCCGGGCCCAGGTGCGCAGGCCCAGCCCCCACAGGCGCACGAAGCCGGCCGCGTCGGCGTGCTCGAAGGTGTCGGTGTCGTCGTAGGTGGCCAGGCCGTGGTCGTAGAGCGACACCGGGCTGCGCCGCCCCGACACGGCACAGGTGCCCGGGCCCAGGGCCAGGCGCACCTCCCCCGTCACGTGGCGCTGGGTGCTGGCGAAGAAGGCGTCGAGGGCCTCGCGCAGGGGCGAGAACCACAGGCCGTCGTAGACGAGCTCGGCCCAGCGGGGCTCGAGGCGGGCCTTCTCGTGGGCCACGTCGCGCTCGAGGGTGAGGTCCTCCAGGTCGGCGTGGGCGGCGATGATGGCCAGGGCGGCCGGGCACTCGTAGATCTCCCTGCTCTTGATCCCCACCCGGCGGTTCTCCACCATGTCCAGCCGGCCCCAGCCGTAGGCGCCCACCACGGCGCCCACCTCGGTCACGAGCTCGGCCGGGTCGAGGGCGCGGCCGTCCACCGACACCGGGACCCCGCCCTCGAAGCCGAGCACGAGGTCGCGGGGCTGGTCGGCGTGGGGGCGGGTGAGGCTGTAGACGTCGGTGGGGGCCAGGGCCCAGGGGTCCTCGATGGCCCCGCACTCGACGGCCCGGCCCCAGAGGTTCTCGTCGATGGAGTAGAGCTTCTCGGGGGTGGCCTCGATGGGGATGGCGTGGCGCGCCGCGTAGGCGATGCAGTCCTGGCGCGACATCCCCCACACCCGGGCCGGGGCCAGGATCTCGAGGTCGGGGGCCAGGGTGCGCGTCCCCACCTCGAAGCGCACCTGGTCGTTGCCCTTGCCGGTGCAGCCGTGGGCCACGGCGTCGGCGCCGTGGCGCCGGGCCTCGGCCACCAGGTGGCGCACGATCACCGGCCGCGACAGCGACGACACCAGGGGGTACTTGCCCTCGTACAGGGCGTTGGCGGCGATGGCGGGGAGCACGAACTCCTCGGCCATCTCGGCCCGGGCGTCGACCACGACGGACTCCACCGCCCCGGTGTCGAGGGCGCGGCGCCGGATCACCTCGAAGTCGCCGCCCTGGCCCACGTCGACGGCCACGGCCACCACCTCGGCCCCGAACTCCTCGATCAGCCAGCGCACCGCCACCGAGGTGTCGAGCCCTCCGCTGTACGCCAGCACCACCCGCTTCGCCATCACCGCGCTCCGTTCGCCCGGGCCCCGTCCGCCCCGTGCCCGTTCGTCCCGGCCAGGCGGACGATCCGCCCGGCCACCTCCGCCCCGCCGTGCTCCTCGGCCGCCACCACGAGGACCGTATCGTCACCGGCCACGGTGCCGAGCACGCCCTCGAAGCCGCTGCGGTCGAGGGCCGAGCCCACCACGTGGGCCGAGCCGGGCGGGGTCCGCAGGACCACGAGGTTGCCCGAGTGCGCCACCTCCACCACCCACTCCCCCAGCACCCGGCGCAGGTGGTCCTCGGGGGCGATCTGGCGGGCGGGGAGCTCGGGCAGGGCGTAGACGGTGACGCCCCCCGGCACCCGCACCTTGAGCGCCCCCATCTCCTCCAGGTCGCGCGACACCGTGGTCTGCGTGGCCTCCACCCCGTCGCCGGCCAGGAGGGCGACCAGCTGGCCCTGGCTGGTGACGGCCTCGGTCTCGAGCAGCCGGGCGATGCGGTGCTGGCGCTGGAGCTTCCCGAGCTTCACGGCGTCGGCCCCCCGCCGCCCGGCCCGGCCACGTCCGGACCGAGGAGCCAGGCGAGCACCCCGCACATGGCGTGCATGCGGTTGGCCGCCTGGCGCCACACCACGCTGTGGGGACCTTCGAGCACCGCCGCGCTGATCTCCTCGCCCCGGCGGGCCGGGAGGCAGTGCAGCACCACGGCGTGGGGGGCGGCCCGCCCCACGAGCTCCTCGTCCACGCTGTACCCGGCGAAGGCCTTGCGCCGCACGTCGGCCTCGTCCTCGTCCCCCATCGAGGTCCACACGTCGGTGTACACGGCGTCGGCCCCGGCCACGGCCTCGTCGGGATCGGCCGTCACCTCCAGGTCCCCCCCCAGGCGCGCCACGCGGGCCAGGTCGTCGCCGTCGGGGCCGTAGCCCTCGGGGGAGGCCGTGCGCAGCCGGATCCCGGTCATGGCGGCCGCCTGGGCCAGGGAGCGCCACACGTTGTTGGCGTCCCCCACGTAGGCCAGGGTCCGTCCCGCCACGTCGCCGAACTCCTGCTGCAGGGTGAGGACGTCGGCGACGGCCTGGCAGGGATGGGCCCGGTCCGAGAGCAGGTTGACCACGGGGGCGGGCCGTCCCCGTCCCGGCCCGGGCTGGGCGTCGAGGGCGCCGGCCATGCGCACCAGGACGTCGTGGTCGAGGACCCGGGCGCACACCACCCGGTGGAAGGCGGCCAGGGTGCGGGCCACGTCCTCGGCCGGCTCGCGCACGTCGATGCCGACCTCGGCCCCCTGGATGTAGACGGGGTGCCCGCCCAGCGCCACCACGGCCAGCTCGGTCGAGCTGCGGGTCCGGGCCGAGGGCTTCTGGAACACCAGGGCGGCGCCGTGACCGGCCAGGACCGGGGGGAGCCCGGACACGGGCCGGGCGGCCAGGGTCAGCACCGTGTCGAGCTCCTCGCACGAGAGGTCGTC
>DATJOV010000189.1:0-3634 GCA_035506735.1 Acidimicrobiales bacterium
CGTGGCCGGCACCGTGCTCACGCCCCCGCCCCCCGGCCCGAGAGCACGGCGGCGGGGACGCGCCCCTCGGGCGCCGCCGCGTCAGGCCCGGGTCGCCCTGGGCCGTCGGCGCCGTCGGGGTGGCACTGGGCCAGCACGAACTCGGTGACGATGTCGGCCACGGGGCCGCGCTGGTGGGCCAGGACCAGCTCGTGGTGGAGGTCGGGGAGGCAGGTGAAGCGGAGCATGCCCCGTCTGGTCAGGCGCCACCGGCGCCAGGGGGAGATCCCGTAGCGGATGGGCCTGCTCTCCTCGTCGCCGCACACCACCAGCATCCGGGTCCCCCCGGCGGCGAGGTCGGCCATCCACACCCCCGAGCGCCGCCGCCGGTCGGCCAGGATCCGGGCCCACCACGCCAGGCGGGGCAGGCGCCGGCGCAGGCCCCCCAGCCGCCCGCCCTGGCGGAAGGCGCCGGGGACGGCGTCCTTGGGGAAGGCGATGCGGCGGCGGGGATCGGTGGGTCCGCCCCCGGCGCGCTCGGGGGGGACGAAGGTGAGGCCCGGGTTGACCGCCGCCACGGCCCGGGGACCCAGGGCCAGGGCGCTCTCGAGGGCCTGGTAGGCCGACGAGCACAGCCCGACCAGGACCACGCCCCGGGGTCCCCCGGGGGCGGCCCAGCGCACGGCGTCGGCCACGTCGTCGTAGGCGGCCGGCTTGTGGGGGACCCAGACGGGGTGGGCCGGGTCCCGGTGGGGGCTGTCGCCCAGCCCGCTCAGGTCCAGGCGCAGGGTCCGCACCCCGGCCGCCGCCGCCCACCGCCGGGCCAGCTCCACCCACAGCCGGTTGGGGCCGATCCCGGGTTGGTTGGCCACGCTGAGCAGGATCGCGGTGGGCGCCCCCTCGGACCCCTCGGGGTGCTCCGGCGCCGCCGTCAGGACCCCGAAGAGCCCGGCCGGGGGCACGGCCACCACGGTCTCGGTGACGGCCACCCCGGTCGACGTCCGGAGCACGGTGGCCGTCTCGGGGCCCGGTCCGAGGCCGACCGGGACGGCGGCGCCGGCTGTGCCTTCGCCCAGCCAGGCCACGATGCGGGCGATGGCCGCCGTGGGTGGCTCCTGCAGGGGCGAGCCCCGGTCCATGAGGGCGGCCTGACCCGTGGCCTCGCCCACCTCGGCCCGCTCCGATCCCACCGTGGTGTGGGCGAAGACGGGGTGGGGGATGCGGTCGGGGCGCACCAGGGTGAGGACCCGCCGGGCCCACGGGCGCCCCAGGGTGGCGAGGTCGAGCCCGCCCAGGGCTGCCACCGTGGCGGCCGGGTAGACGACGCCGGGGGTCTCGACCGAGCCGTCGGGGCGCACCGGCCCCGCCATGCGCCCCCCCGTGAGCAGCGAGCCCAGGGCCCAGTCCTCGCGCAGGAAGGCACGCCCCGAGGAGCACGGATCCCACAGCACGAGCTGGTCGACCCCGCCGTCGCCGGCCGCCACGGTGGTGCCCAGGAGCGCCCCCATCCCCACCCCCACCACCGACACGGCCACGTCCCCGCCCCGGCCCAGGTAGTGCAGGCCCACCCGGACGCTCTCCAGCCAGGCCGCCACGGCGTCGGGATCGTCGCCGTCACCGGCGGAGTTCCCCGTCCCGGCGTAGTCGAGGCGCAGGGCGCAGAACCCGGCCCGGGCCAGGGCCTCGGCCAGGAGGCGCAGGGCGTAGTGGCCCTGGAGGTACTGGCGGCCCAGGGGAGGGCACACCAGGACCGCACCCCGGGCCGTCCCCCCCGGCGGGGTGTGGAGCCACCCGAAGAGGGGCCGCTCGGGGGGGCCGAGCCAGCGGGGCCCGGTCACGGCGGGCCGGGGAGCAGGCCCGGCCCGGGCCCTCCCGGGGCCGACGGGGCCCGCCCCACCTTGCCGGTGGAGGAGAGGGGGAGGGCCTCCACCACACGCACCTCGTCGGGGAGCATGGTCGGCGGGAGGCGGGTCCGCAGGGCCTTGAGGACGCCGGCCGGCGTGGTGGGGTCCGCCCCCTCGGCGTAGGCCACGATGCGCACGCCCGCCCCGTGCGGCACCGTCTGGCACACGGCCCGCCCCACGCCCTCGACCCCCTCCAGGGCCCGGGCTAGCTCCCGCAGGGAGATGCGGACCCCCTTGCGCTTCACCACGTCGTCGACCCGCCCGAGGTAGACGTAGCGGCCCTCGGCGTCACGCACCATGCGGTCGCCCGTCCGGTACAGGACGGTGCCGGGGACCACGTCGGTGCGCAGCACCTCCCGGGTCAGGTCGGGATCGCCCCAGTACCCCCGCATGAGCTGCTCGCCCCCGATGTAGAGCTGGCCCGGGACGCCGGGGCCCTCGACGATCCCGCTGCCCTCGTCGTGGAGGACGAAGGTCGTCCCCGGGTGGGGCCGCCCCACCGGGATCCGCCCCGTCTCGAGGTCGCCCGGGGTGATCTCGGAGGTGGTCACCTCCACCGTGGTCTCGGTCGGCCCGTAGCGGTTGAAGACGCGCAGCGAGGGCCGGATCTCCCACAGGCGGCGCAGGTCGGCCGGCACGCACTCCTCACCCCCGAGGCCCAGGGTCCGGAGGTGCGAGGTGGCCAGCCCGGCGCTGGCCGGGGAGGACAGGACGAGGTGGAGGAAGCTGGGGGAGAAGCCGGTGTGGGTGATGCCGTCGTCGTGCAGGGCCCGGAAGAACCGGCGCAGGTAGAGGAGCTCCTCGCGTGGGGGGATGACCAGGCTCCCCCCCGCCACCAGGGTCGAGAAGGCGGTGCCGAAGGAGCCGTCGAAGTGGAAGGGCGACACGCACAGGGACCGGGTGGCCGGACCCAGCCCCATGGCCCGGGCCGAGCACACCACCGCCACCCGCAGGGCCCGCTCGCCCACCCGCACCCCCTTGGGGGTCCCCGTCGTCCCCGAGGTGTAGAGGAGATAGGCGTCGAGGCCGGGGTCGGTCACCGGCGGGGGCGGCGTCCCCCCGGACCGGAGGGGGCGGGCCCGCCCCGCCGGCCGCCCCCCGGCCAGGGGCTGCACGGCGAGGGCGGTGGTGTCGTCCCCCGTGGCGCTCACCACGTGGGCGGCCCCGCTGTCGGCCACGATGCCGGCCCGCCGGGCCGCCGGGTCGTCCGCCGACACCGGCACGAAGGCCGCCCCCAGCCACAGGCCGGCCAGGGCGCTCACCACGAAGTGGGCGCAGTTGGGCAGGGCCACCACCATCGTCGCCCCGGGCCCGACGCCCTCCCGGGCCAGGGCGGCGGCCGTGGCGGCGACCTCGTCGGCCAGGTCGGCGTAGGTCAGGGCGCAGCGGTCGTCGGACAGCGCCGGGTGGTCGGGACGGCGGCGGGCGTGGTCCAGCACGGTGGCGAGCAGGGCGCGCCCGATGGAGGGTTCCGTTGAGGGCCCGGTGGTGGGCCCGGTGGAGGGGCCGGTGCAGTGCCCGGCCGGGGCGGGGCCCCCCGGGGACGGCCCGGCGGCGGCCAGGCCCGGCATCACGGCTCGGCGCCCGCGGCACCGAGCCGTGCCGGGAGGCGGACCGGGGCCGGTCCCACGCCGGCGCCGGCCGGGGCCGACACGAGGGCCCGCACCCCGTGGAGCCAGTTGCGGAACAAGCACCGGGCCGGCTCGGCCCAGCTGGCGGCGATGTGGCCCTGGAGGGCCCGGAACGGGAAG
>DATJOV010000190.1:0-5938 GCA_035506735.1 Acidimicrobiales bacterium
GAGAGGGGTGGTGCCAGCGCACGAGCGCCTCCATGCCCACCAGGGACTCCGTGTGGAGGTCCACCACCGGCTGGTAGTGCAGGACGAGCTCGTCACGCTCCAGGGCCCGGTGCAGCTCGGTGGAGGTGCGGAGCCGGCTCACCACCCGGTCCTCGTCGTCCTCGCGGTAGAGCTCGACGTGGGATCGCCCCCGCTCCTTGGCCCGGTACATGGCGATGTCGGCCTTGCGCAGCGTGGCCGCACCGGGTTCGCCCGGCTGGGCCAGGGCCACCCCGGCACTGAAGGACACGAAGACCTCGCCCCCCTGGGCCGCCACCGGCTCCTCCAGGGCCTGGACCAGGCGCTGGGCCACGATCATGGCGTCGTCGCTGCCGTGGAGCTCCTCGCACAGCACGGTGAACTCGTCCCCACCGAACCGGGCCAGGGTGTCGCTCTGGCGCATGGCGCGGGCGAGCCGGCCGGCGACGACCTCGAGGACCCTGTCCCCCGCCTCGTGGCCCAGGCTGTCGTTGATGAGCTTGAACCGGTCCAGGTCGAGGAAGACCACGGCCGTGCTCCGACCCGTGCGCTCCGATCGGTGGAGGGCGGTGGTGAGCCGGTCCATGAACAGCTCGCGGTTGGGGAGCTTGGTGAGCGGGTCGTGGATGGCCGCATAGGCCAGGTGCTCCCGCAGCGCCCGGCGCTCGGTGACGTCCTCCACCTGGCCGATCAGGTAGAGGGGCGCCCCCTGGTCGTCGCGCACGCACGAGACGCTCACCGAGACCCAGATCTCGTTCCCACCGGTGTGGATGTAGCGCTTCTCGATGCGGTACCCGTCGGTGCCGGCGTCGACCAGCCGGCGCATCTCCGCCTTGGTGCTGGCCCGGTCGTCGGGATGGGTGAGCGCGGCGATGTCCATGCCCACGAGGTCGTCGGGCCGCCGTCCGACGATGCGGCCCATGGCGGGGTTGGCCCGCAGCACGATGCCGGTGAGGTCGGTCATGGCCATGCCGATGGGGGCGTTCTCGAAGGCCGAGCGGAAGCGTTCGTCGGCCTGGCGCAACTCGCTGATGTCGTGGAGGTTGCCGACGATGCCCTGGACGTCGGGGTCGTCGAGCCGGTTCGTGACCGTCGTCTCGAAGTGCCGCCACCGCCCCTCGACGTCGCGGCCGCGGAGGACGGTGCGCAGGACGATGGAGGGATCGCGCAGCAGAGGCGGGAACTCCAGGTTCATGCGGCGCAGGTCGTCGGCGTGGAGGAAGGCGCCCATCGACTCGTTCCGGTGCGTCTCGGCCGAATAGCCGAGGATGCGCTCGAAGGCGGGGCTCACGTACTGCAGCAGGCCCTGCTGGTCGGTGACCAGGATGATGTCGGCAGCGTGGGTCACCAGTGCCCGGAATCGCCGTTCGGACTGGCGCAGCTCCGCCTCGATGCGCTCGCGCTCGGCCGTGGCCCGGCCCAGCAGCGCCGTCACGAGCAGGGCGCCCAGCAGGCCCAGTGCGGCGATGCCGTGGACGAGCGGGGCCCGGACGAGGCTCGGGGCAAGGTGGAGGGCGATGGCGAGCTGGCCCAGTCCCACCGCCACCCCCGTCCACAGGACCGAAGGGCGCACCGCCCGGGAGCCGAAGTGCTGGATGCCGGAGGCGGCCCCGAAGAGGAAGCCGATCGAGAGGATGGGGCCCCACCCCGTGCTGTAGGCGACCGTGGCGATGACGGCCATCGTCACCGCCGTGTGGATCTCGGGGTCGGGGCGCCGCCCCTCCGACGACCACAGCATCGAGGCGAGCACCGACACCACCCCGCCGCCCACCACCACGCCCACGTAGAGCCAGTAGGGCTCGGGGGCGATGAGGCCGAGCCAGCGGAACAGGCAGAAGATGAGGGCCACGGGCAGGTTGGCCAGGAGCGCGGGGTCGGCGGCGTGGCCGTAGAAGCGCGCCGCGAAGGAGGCCCGGGGCGCGCCCGTGCCTGCTCCGGGGTCCGTGTCCGGCGACCCGGGCGCCGTCGTCGCCGTGGTCGGCGCCTCGGGGTCCATCGGAGGTGCATCGGCACCGGTGGGGGAACCCTTGATCGGTCCCCGGCCCCCCGCCCCCGGGAGCCGACCCCCGGCCCCTCCCCGGCGGGGCCCCGCCGGCGGGGCGGCCGACCCGCCGGGTGGCCAGGTCGGGAACCGGTGGACACCGGCACACCGCTCCCCTATCGTGCGCCCAGGTCGACGCGGGTAGACCTGCAACGGGTGGGGGTAGCCACATGCCCTTCGGCTGGCGGGAAGGCCAAGCGGGTTCTGACCGCCCTCCCACGGGCGGTTCCCGGGCCTGTCCCACGGCCTCTTCCCGGCCACTGCGTCGATCTCCCTATCAGCTGCGGCAGGGCTCCACGCCCACCGGACACTCCGAGGGATCGACATGAGGCACACGGGATCGGGATCTGCGAGCGGCCGGGGGATCGGCGCGAGGTGGTCGGCCAGGCGCCGCGTGACGGTGGCGGTCCTCGCCGGCGCGGCCCTCGTGGCCGGTCCCGTCGTGGTCCAGGCGGGCACGGCCGACGCCCTGGCCTCGAGCACGATCACCACCCAGGGCAGTTCCACCGTCAGCCTGGGGGCGACGATAAGTGACACCGCCACGGTGCACGGCAACGCCACCAACGGGAGCCCGACGGGCACGGTGATGTTCTACGCCTGCCAGACGGGCACCACCCAGACGCTCACCCCCGGGGCCTGCTCCAACGTGGGCGGGAACCACGTCTCCGCGTCGCGGCTCACCGCCGCCGCGGGCGACACCTCCACCGCCGGGTCGGGCCCCTTCTCGCCCACCTCGGCCGGCACGTGGTGCTTCTCGGCCACCTACGGGGGGGACACCAACTACGCCACCTCGGCCGACAACACCACCTCGGGCAACCTCGACGCCAACGAGTGCGTGCTGGTCCAGACCGAGTCGTCCACCTTCTCCTCGGTGACCACTCCGCCCAACGTGACCCTGGGACCGTCGGGGACGGTGATCGACACCGCCGAGGTGACCGGGAACACCCTGGGCGGCAAGCCCACGGGGACCGTCGTCTTCTACGTGTGCCAGACCGGGACCACCCAGACCCAGACCGATGGGGCCTGCCCGGCCACCGGGACCCCCGAGGACGCCGGCGAGTCCCTGCAGACCGGCAGCGACGACGCATCCACGGCCCCCTCGAGTGCCTTCCTCCCCACCTCACCCGGCACGTGGTGCTTCTCCGCCCTCTACGAGGGGAACGCCAACTACAGCGCCGAGCAGGACAACACCTCCTCGGGCAACCTCGACGCCAACGGGTGCGTGTTCGTGGCCACCGCCACCGCGGCCGAGGCCAGCACGGCGTCGGCGGGATCGGTCACCCTCGGGCCCTCGGGCTCGGTCTCCGACTCCGTCACCCTGACGGGGAACTCGTTGGGAGGCTCGCCCACCGGGACGGTGGCCTTCTACGCCTGCCAGACCGGCACGGGCCAGACCCTGTCCACCGGCCCGTGCCCGGCCACCGGCACCCCGGTCGACGCCAGTGAGAGCCTGAGTCCCGGGTCGGGGGACACGGCCACGGCCTCGTCGGTGTCCTTCGTGCCCGACGCCGGGGGCACCTGGTGCTTCTCGGTGAGCTATGGCGGGGACACCAACTACAGCGCCGGATCCGACAACACCTCCTCGGGCAACCTCGACGCCAACGAGTGCTTCCTCGTCACCACGGCCAGCTCCTCCTCCTCGAGCATGGTCTCCTCGGCGTCGGTCACCATCGGGCCCTCGGGGTCGGTGAGCGACACCGCCACCGTCACCGGCAACGCCGCCGGCGGCCCTCCCAGCGGCTCGGTGGCCTTCTACGCCTGCCAGACCGGCACGACCCAGACCCTCACGACGGGCCCCTGCCCGGCCACGGGGACCCCCGAGGACGCCACGGCCCCGCTGTCGTCGGCCAGCTCCGACAGCGCCAGCGCCACCTCGACGGGCTTCCTGCCCACGTCCACGGGCACCTGGTGCCTCTCCGTGGCCTACGCCGGCGACGGCAACTACCAGGGATCGTCCGACAACACCTCGTCCGGCAACCTGGACCCCGCCGAGTGCGTCCTCGTCACCCAGGCCGCCTCGAGCACGGCCACGGTCATCTCCGCCTCCCACATCACGGCCGGGCCGGGCGGGAGCGTGACCGACCACGTGACCGTGACCGGCAACACCACGGCCGGGCCCCCCACGGGGACCGTGGACTTCTACGTCTGCGGACCCGAGACGGCCGACGCCCTGTGTGCCTCGACGGCCACGGCGGAGGGGACACCGGCGCTGGCGGCAGCGGGTTCGGCCAGCGCCACCGCCACCTCGAGCACCTTCAGCCCGGCCACCCAGGGCGTCTACTGCTTCGCCGCCGTCTACGTCCCGGCCGGGGGCGCCAACTACACCGGCTCATCGGACAACCAGACCGGCACCCTCGACACCAACGAGTGCGTCTCGGTCGCCCCTGAGCCCTACACCATCACGAGCGCCAACCACGCCACCTTCACGGTAGGGAAGAACACCCCCTTCACGGTCACCACGGCCCGGCCGGCCGGGACGACACCGCCGAGGATCAAGAAGAAGGGCGCCCTCCCCCGGAAGGTCAAGCTGGTCAACGACCACAACGGCGAGGCGACGCTCTCGGGCATCGCCATCCCCAAGAAGGTCGGGACCTACTCCATCACCATCACCGCCACCTTCGGCACGGGCAAGAAGAAGCACGTGGCGACCCAGGCCTTCACGCTCCATGTCGTGAGCTGACGCCTCGGTCCCGGGGGGCCGCCCGGTTCAGCCCGCCCCCAGCCACAGGAGGGCGGTGCGGTAGTCGAGCACCACCGAGCCGTAGCCGCTCAGCACGTCGGTGCCCAGGGTCCCCTCCACGCCCTGCTGGGTCCCGCCCGCCAGCGGGACGACGGCCAGTGGTCGGGCCCCGAGCGGGGTCGTGCCCGTCTGCCAGTTCCCGCTGCCCACGGTGGCCACCGTGCCGGAGCAGGCCACGCCGGGAGCAGCGACACGTCCACCGGTGGGTCGCAGTGACGCCGACGTAGCCAGGGTGGGGGCCACCGACGACCCCCAGGACCCGGTGTCGACGACGAAGGGGACCGGACGCCCGCCGCCGAGGGCGGTGGCGGCGGTGGCCTCCGCCGTCCCCCCGAACCGCAGCACGGTCAGGTCGGCCACGGCCTGGGGGGTCCCGTGGACGAGGAGGGGCGGGGGCGGCTGCGACCCCGTCCCGGTGAGGACCGAGGCGTGGGTGGGGGCGGCACCCTCGGGCGCCAGCACGGTCAGACGGGCCCGGCGGAAGTCGATGCGCACGGCGCCGAAGCGGCTGAGCACGTCGCTGCCGATGAGCCCGTCGGGCCGGCCCTGGCGCCCGAACCAGCCGTTCGGTGTCACGAGCACCTGCTGGCCGGCGAGCGGGATGGCGCCCAGGGACCAGGTCCCCACCGTCACCAGGCGGCGCAGGGCGGCGCAGCCGATCCCCACCGCCTCCGGCCGCTGGGGATCGGCCGGGAGGTGGAGGGTGGCAGCCAGCCCGGCGTCGAGCACCGACTGGGCCGCTCCGGTGTCGACCTCGAAGGGGTAGGGGCCGTGGCCGTCGATGCACACCGGCGCCAGCTCCACCGTCCCGCCCCCCTGGTGCACCTCGGTGAGGCTCACGGGAGGCGAGGCGCTCACGGCGGCACACCGCGACGGCACCGACGGCACCGCCACGGCCGGCACCGAGGCGTGACCCCCGCACCCGGCGAGGGCGAGCCCCACGCAGGCCGCCGCCACCAGGGCGGCCTGTCGCCGGTGGGGGCCTCCGGTACCTCGCTGGTCGCGGTCATGAGCTCCCCTCACCGCTGCCGCCTCTCGTCCGCCCGGCACCCGAGGGGTCCCGCCGGGTCCGGACGTGAGTTGTACCGAGCCGGGGCGGCCCCGGCAAGGGCGGGTCGTCGGCGCCGCGCCGGCCCCTC
>DATJOV010000191.1:0-2186 GCA_035506735.1 Acidimicrobiales bacterium
ACGCCGGGGCGCCGGCGTGAGCCCACCCGCCGCCGGCCCCCGGGTGCGGGCCGCGGTGGTGCACGAGATGGGGTCGCCCTTCGTGGTGGAGGAGATCGAGCTCGCCCCCACCGGGCCCGGCGACGTGCGGGTCCGCATGGCCGCCAGCGGGGTGTGCCACTCCGACCTGTCGGTGCAGAACGGCACCATGCCCTTCATGTTCCCCACCGTCCTCGGGCACGAGGGGGCGGGGGTGGTGGCCGAGGTGGGCGAGGCCGTGACCAGGGTGGCCCCCGGCGACCACGTGGTGCTGACGTGGATGCCGGCGTGCCGCCGCTGCTACTGGTGCCTGGCCGGCCAACCCATGCTGTGCGCCGTGGGCCTGGCCGAGGCCATGGGGGGCCGCTACGCCACGGTGGGCGGCACCCCCCTGGTGCGGGGCCTCGGGACGGCCACCTTCGGGGAGCAGACCCTCGTCCCCGAGGACGCCGTGGTGCGCATCGACCCGGCCGTGCCCCTGGAGCTGGCCGCCCTGGTGGGCTGCGCCCTGGCCACCGGGGTGGGGGCGGTGTGGCACACGGCCCGGGTCCCCCCGGGGTCGGCGGTGGCCGTGGTGGGGTGCGGGGGCGTGGGCCTGTCGGTCGTCCAGGGGGCCCGCCTGGCCGGGGCGGCCACGGTGGTGGCGGTGGACACGGTGCCGGCCAAGCTGGCCCTGGCCCGCTCCATGGGGGCCACGGCCGTGGTGGACGCCTCGGCCGGGGACCCCGTGGCGGCGGTGCGTGACCACACGGCCGGGCGCGGCGCCGACTTCGCCTTCGAGGTGGTGGGGCGGGGCGACACCATCCGCACCGCCTTCGCCGCCACCCGCCGGGGCGGGACCACGGTCCTGGTGGGGGCGGGCTCGCCGGCCGAGCCCGTGGAGTTCTCGGCCTTCGAGCTCTTCGTCGACGCCAAGACCATGACGGGCTGCGTGTACGGCTCCACCGACGCCGACCGCGACTTCCCCGTCCTCGTGGACCTGGTCCGCACCGGCGCCCTCGACGCCGCCGCCCTCGTCAGCCGGCGCATCGGCCTCGACGACATCGGCGACGCCTTCCGGGCCATGGAGGCGGGCGAGGTGGCCCGCAGCGTCATCGTCTACGACACGCCCGAGGTGCCCGCCGGGCCCGGGGGCAGGGGGAGGGAGCGCTGATGGCCGGGGACCTGGACGTGGTGGACGCCGACGCCCACGCCGTGGAGCCGCCCGAGTTCTTCGCCGACCTCCTGGGGCGCTTCGGCGACCGGGTGGGCCTGCGTACCGACACCAAGCTGGGCGTGCTCATCGAGGGACGCCCCTACCCCCAGTACGAGGGGCCGGGGGCGGGCTGTCCCCCCCAGCACGGCCTCACCACGGCCCCGGGCGTCGACCCCATGCGGGTGGAGGGGGTGCTGGCCAACGCCGACACCGACGGCATCGACGAGATGGTCCTCTTCCCCAGCTTCGGGCTGTGCGTGCCCACCATCGAGGACCCCGTCCTCGGGGCCGGGCTGGCCCGCTCCTACAACCGCTGGGCGGCGGCGTTCTGCGCCACGAGCGGGGGCCGCCTCCACGGGGCGGCGGTGACGCCCATCGAGCACGGTGCCGACGCCGTGGCCGTCATGGAGGAGGCCCGGGACCTGGGCCTGGTGTGCACGATCGTCCCCCCCGCCCTCAAGACCCGCAATCTCGACCACCCCGACCTCGACCCCTTCTACGACGCCGCCGCCGCCATGGGCATGCCCCTGGGCGTGCACGGCGCCCCTGGGATCCATCTCCCCAAGATCGGCGTGGACCGCTTCGACAACTACATCCAGGTGCACTGCATCAGCTTCCCCTTCGACCAGATGACGGCCATGACGGCCCTGGTGAGCGGGGGGGTCTTCGACCGCCATCCCACCTTGCGGGTGGCCCTGCTCGAGGCCGGGGCGGGCGGGCTCCCGTGGTTCGTGGAGCGGCTGGGCGAGCACTACGCCTCGCGCGGCGACTGGATCCCGGGCGGGTGGCAGCACCCGCCCCGCCACTACGTCGAGGCCGGCAACGTGGTGGTGACGTGCGAGCCCGACGAGGCCACGCTGCCCTGCGTCGTCGAGGCCCTGGGCGACCGCTGCGTCATGTTCGCCAGCGACTACCCGCACTGGGACGGGGCCTGGCCCCGGGCCACCACCGAGCTGCGCGAGCACGCCGAGGG
>DATJOV010000192.1:0-7968 GCA_035506735.1 Acidimicrobiales bacterium
GTAGTCGGTGGCCAGGGTGGGATGGGTCCCGGTGGCCGACCCGAAGGCGGCGATGCCTGAGGGGTCGACAGACCCGGCGTAGTCCCCCAGGGGGACGGCGGCGGCGCCGGTGCGGTGGGCGGCGCCGGCCGGGCCGGTGAGGGTGACCCCGGGCTGGATGGCGAGGGCCGCCCTGGGCCCGTCGCCGGTCAGGGCGCTGCGGGCCAGGAAGACCGAGCGCCCCGCGGCCGGGGCCCGGGCGTCTGCGAACTCGACGACCACCGAGCACCCCCCGCACAGATCCAGGTGGCGCAGGACGATGGTGCGTCCGGCGATGCGGAGGGACCCGCCGCCGGCGCTCACGTAGCCGGGGCGCCGCGCCGTGCGGTGCTGGGGCCGGGTCCACCCCGGAGGCACCCGGATGGAGAGCACACCCCCGTGCATGCCCCCGCCTGGGGCCACGTAGGCCATGCGCACGGTGTTGCCCGACGACGACGCCGGAGCCGTGGCCGGGACGAGGAACACCGCCCCCCGGGCCACCGGGGCCCGGGCCGCCGCCACGGCGGGCGTCGCACCCACCAGGGCGGCCACCACCGCGGCGCAACCCATGGCCACCGCCGCTCCCCAACGGCCCCCGCCGGCCGTGGTCCTGCACCTGCGCTCCATCTGCCCCCCAGGGCCGGCCCGGATCCGTCCCGGCCGCCACGGACCGGACACCCGGCCGTGACGCGGATCGTAGTCCGGCCTCCCTCGCGGCGCCCCCGGGCCCTGGGGCGGGGCCCCGGGGGAACGGTGGGGCCCGGTGGGCGGGATCGGGGGCGGGGTCCCCGGTCAGGCCACGACGCGGGGTGAGAGGCCTCACCGGCGCCCCTCCGAGGGGGGCGTCGCCCCACCGGCCGGCGGCACCGGGGCCCGGGCCCGGGCGCCACGACGAGGCCGGGGCCGGTCCCTGCGCCGGGTCGTCGTGCGCTCCCGGACCGGAGCGTCGCCCGAGGGGCGATCGGCACGAGACGGTCCCCGGTCCATGCGCAATTGCACGCACGGGGACGGACCCGGGCGGGCCCCAGCATCAGACTCCTGGAGCCCGCCCGCCACTACATTCGGGGCGCGTCGTGGCTTCCCCCACCGATGTGACCGAGGTCCCGGCGGCGCGGTCGAAACCGCCCAGCACCTCCTCGCTCGAGCGCATCCAGCGCCTGGAGCGCCTCGAGGCCGAGCGCCTCGACGCCAAGGCCGAGCGCGACGAGCAGCGTCTGCGGCGGATCACCGGCGCCAAGCCCCGGGGCGGGCGCCACGACCTGGTGGACCGCGTCGAGGACGTCACCAAGTACCCCATGACGGTCCTCGGCCTGGCCTGGCTGGTGATCGCCATCGTGATCCTGACCACCGACGTGGACCACACCGCCTCGGCCGCCCTGGTGGGGACGCTCTTCGCCCTGTGGAGCGTCCTCCTCCTCGAGTACCTGGTCCGGCTGGTGGTGACCCCCGACCGCCGGAGCTACCTCCGCCGGCGGTGGGCGGAGCCGGCCACGGTGGTCCTCCCCGCCCTGCAGGGCTGGCACCTCATCGGCATCGAGAAGGTGAGCCTCCTGCTGCACGAGGGCGAGCTGCGCCTGGAGTTCATCCTCCGTCACCACAGCCTGTTCCGCGTGCTCATCGCCGCCGTGGTGACCCTGTTCACCGGGGCGTGGCTGGTGCTCCTGTTCGAGGACCACGCCAAGGGCGCCAACATCCATTCCTATCCCGACGCCCTGTGGTGGGCCGTGGTCACCGTGACCACGGTCGGCTACGGGGACCGCTTCCCGGTGTCCGCCGGCGGCCGGATCGTGGCCGCGGTGCTCATGCTCCTCGGCATCGGGCTCATCGGCGTGCTCACCGCCACGGTGGCCTCGGTGTTCGTGAAGGAGCACACCGACGCCAACCAGGCCCAGATCCGCAAGGGGCACGCCGACCTGGGGCGCCAGCTGGCGGTGCTCGGGGCACGGCTGGCCGACGTCGAGCGGCGGCTCGGGGCCAGCGACGCCGACGTCGCCGCCGTCGACGCCGACGCCGACACCGCGGCCGATTCCGACGTCACCACCGGCGGCGACCCGGACGGGTCGGGCGCCGCGGCGCAGGACGATGCAGAAAGGGGCACACCGTGAAAGGGACGCTGCTACGGGACGAGACCTCGGTGGCCGCCACCCAGGCCGCCATCGACGAGGCCCTGGCCGGCACGACCTTCTTCTGGCTCGACCTCGACATGCACGACCCCGGTCCCGACGACGACGTCCCGGGGCTCCTCACCGACACCTTCCACTTCCACCCCGTGGCCGTGGAAGCCGCCACCAAATTCGGGCAGCGGGCCCGCATCGACGACTACGACGAATTCGTCCACGTCATCACCTTCGGCATGGCCGGCGACGGCAAGGACCTCGTCGAGGTGCACTGCTTCATCACCACCACCTACATCATCACCATGCACCAGGGCAACTGCCCGGCCCTGGACACCGTCTGCAGCCGGCTCGAGACCCACCACTTCAGCGACAACGCTCCCCGGCAGGTGGTGGTCTTCTACCTCGTCATGGACACCCTGGTGGACTCGTTCTTCCCCGTCCTGTCGGACCTCGACGACGCCATCGACGACCTCGAGACCGCCATCCTCGCCAATCCGACCGAGGAGCAGCTGGGGACCCTCTTCGACATGAAGCGCCGGATCATGACCATCCGCAAGGTCATCACCCCCCAGCGCGACATGATCGCCAGCCTGAACTCGGGCATGGTCACCATCCCGGGGATGACCGACCAGGGGAGCGCCTACTTCCGCAACCTCTACGACCACCTCATCCGCATCAGCGACCTGGTGGACAGCTACCGGGACCTGGTGGGCGGGGCCATGGACACCCACCTCTCGATGGTGTCGAACCGGCTGAACGTGGTCATGAAGCAGCTCGCCATCATCGCCACCCTGTTCCTGCCACTCAGCTTCCTCACCGGGTTCTTCGGCCAGAACTTCGCCTGGCTCACCGGCCACGCCGAGAGCAGCATGCTCCAGTTCTTCCTCCTCGGCATCGGCACCGAGGTGGTGGCCATCGCCCTGCTGGCCATCCTGTTCAAGCGCCGGGGCTGGCTGGGGAGCGGTCCGACGGCGTGAGGACGCCGGCGCGCCCCCGGCCTAGGATCGGCACCGGGCCGCCGGCGCCGGGCCGGACCGGGCGAGAGGAGCACCGATGGAGATGACCCGCTACGACCACGGTGTCCCCTCGTGGGCGGACATCGGGGTCCACGACGTCCCGGCCGGGGTGGCCTTCTACGCCGCCCTCTTCGGCTGGGACGGCCAGGACCTCGGGCCCGAGGCGGGCCACTACACCATCCTGTCGAAGGACGGCCGCCAGGTGGCCGCCATCAGCACGGCCCAGGATCCCGGGCCGCCCCACTGGACCACCTACGTCAACGTCGACGACGCCGACGCCGTGGCGGCCCGGGCCGTCGAGGCGGGCGGCGCCGTGCTCGTGGCCCCCATGGACGTCATGACGGCGGGGCGCATGCTGGTCCTGAGCGACACCACGGGCGCCGTCGTGGCGGCGTGGCAGCCCAAGGACCACATCGGCGCCCAGCTGGTCAACGAGCCCGGCGCCATGACCTGGAACGAGCTCTCGACCTCGGACCTCGCCGCCTCCAAGGCCTTCTACACCGCCGTGTTCGGGTGGTCGTGGGGCGGGGCCGAGGAGTACGCCGAGTTCCAGGTGGGGGGGCGGACGGTGGGCGGGGCCATGCCCCGGCCCGAGGGCATGCCGGCCGAGGTCCCCGACCACTGGCTGGTGTACTTCGGCTCGGGCGACGTGGACGCCGACGTGGCCAAGGCCCAGGCCCTGGGGGCGTCGGTGGCGGTGGGGCCGACCGACATCCCCGGCACCGGTCGCTTCGCCGTGCTGGTGGACCCCGAAGGAGCGCTCTTCGCCCTGTTCAAGTCCTGAGGCGCCCGTCAGCGGAAGGTGGCGGCCACGGGCAGGTGCTTCACCCCGCCCACGAAGTTGGCCTGGGCGAACTCGGGCTCCCCGTCGAGGGTGATGGTGTCCACGGCGGCGAGCAGGCGGGGGAGCAGGGTGCGCAGCTCGCGGCGGGCGAAGGTCGACCCCAGGCAGAAGTGCTCGCCCCCGCCGAAGGCGATGGTGCGGTTGGCGTTGGGGCGGGTGACGTCGAAGGCCATGGGGTCGTCGAAGACCCGCTCGTCGCGGTTGGCCGAGGGGTAGGAGAGCAGGAGGCGGTCACCGGCGGGGACCGTCACCCCCGAGAGGGTGGCCGGCTCGGTCAGGTAGCGCAGGAAGTGCCGCACCGGAGAGGTCCACCGGATCATCTCGTCGGCGGCGTTGGGGATCAGGGCGGGATCGTCCTGGAGCGCCCGCACCTGGTCCTGGTGGCGCAGGAGGACCTCGAGGCCGCCCGCCAGGGCGAAGGACGTGGTGTCGTGGCCGGCGGTGGCCACGATGGTGAAGTACCACATGGTGGCGTGGCGGTCCATGGGGCACCCGGCCACCGTGCCGTTGGCGATGACGGTGGCGAGGTCGTCGGTGGGACGGGCCCGGCGGTCGGCGGCCAGTCCGGCGAAGTACTCCTCGAACTCGTGGATGGTGCCGGTGATGAGGGCGAAGGGGTCGCTCAGGTCACCGAGGTACTCGGGGTCGGCCGCGCCGAACAGGCCCTGGGTGAGCCGCAGCATGGTGGGCTCGTCCTCCTCGGGCACCCCGAAGATGCTCATGATCACCCGCAGGGTGAAGGGGACGGCGATGTCCTGGGCGAAGTCACAGCGCCCCCCGAGGGCCCGGAAGCGGTCCACGAACTGGTCGGCGATGGCGTCGATGGCGTCCTGGCGCCGGGCCACCATGCGGGGCCGGAACCAGGCGTTCACCACCTGGCGGTGGTCGTGGTGCTCCTCACCGTCCATGTGGATGAGGGTCTTGGGCTCGATGCCCAGGGTGCCGAGCATCTCGAACTGGGCGTCGGGACCGAGCACCGAATTGCGGGTGTTCAGGAAGCGGTCGTTGTGACGCGACACGTCGAAGACGTCGCCGTACCGGGTGACAGCCCAGAAGGGGGTGTAGCCATCGGCCTCGACCCGAAGGACCGGGTCGTGGGCCCGGAGGTCGGCGGCGGCGGCGTGCCAGGCCGCCTGGTCGGCGTAGGCCAGGGGGTCGATGAAGATCGCCCCTCGGGGATCGGTGTCGCTCACGGCTGCCCTGCCTCGGTCGGTCGGCCCTGCGCCGGGGCAGCTTAGGCGGGTGCCCTCCCGGCGCCGGCCGGGGTGGTCAGGGCCGGGGTTGGTAGCGCAGCCCGTCGAGGGCCATGTCCAGGACGCGCTCGAAGTGCTCGGCGCCGGTGGAGGGGATCATGACGATCCCGATCACGAGGTGGACGACCTCGGTGATGTTGGTGTCGGGACGCACCACCCCGGCCTCCTGGGCCCGCACCAGGAGGGGTTCGCCCGCGGCGTAGAAGGCGGCCCGGCAGTGCTGGATGACCTCGGCGTCCCGGTCGATGTAGGAGAACAGCTCGTCGGCCAGGGCCTGCTTGGTGGCGATGTAGTCCACCAGGCGGTGGAGCCATCCCACCAGCGCCTCCCACGGCGGGGCCCCGGCCAGGTCGGCGGCGGTCTGGCACAGGCCCTCCACCTCCTCGATGTAGACCGCCTCGAGGAGGTCCTGGCGGCGGGGGAAGTGGCGGTAGAGGGTGCCGATGCCCACTCCGGCCCGCTGGGCGATGTCCTCCAGGGAGGCGTCGCGGCCCCGCTCGGTGAACGCCTGGCGGGCGGCGGCGATCAGGGCGTCGTAGTTGCGCCGGGCGTCGGCCCGCTTGGGTCGGTGGGCGGTGGCCTCGGAGAGGGTCTCGGTGCTGGTCATGGGCGATCCCGTGCTGCCGGTTGCAAACCGGAGGTGTCCTCCGTATACTAACCGGAGGAACCCTCCATTACCTTTCGGAGGGCACCTCCAGTTTATCCCCGAGTCAACCCCCGCGAACGGAGCACCTCCCTATGCCTTCCACCCTGGTCGAACGCGCCCCGGACACCCCCGACCGCCGGCCGCAGGCCCGGTCCCGGGCCGTGGTCCTGGCCGTCATCCTCGCCACCTACCTCATGATCGTCCTGGACGTGACCGTGATCGTCACCGCCCTCCCCCGCATCCGCCTGGCCCTCGGCTTCTCGGCCACCGGCCTGTCCTGGGTCCAGAACGCCTACACCCTGACCTTCGGGGGATTCCTCCTCCTCGGGGCCAGGGCCGGGGACCTCCTGGGACGCCGGCGGGTCTTCGTGGCCGGCATCGCCCTGTTCACCCTGGCCTCCCTCCTGGGGGGGTTGGCCTCCTGCGCCGCCTGGCTGCTGGCGGCCCGGGCCGTCCAGGGCATCGGGGGGGCCGTGGCCGCCCCGTCGGCCCTGGCCCTGCTGCAGACCACCTTCCCCGAGGGCCCGGAGCGCACCCGGGCCATCGCCGCCTACAGCGCCGTGGCGGGTGGGGGCGGCAGCGTGGGCCTGGTCCTGGGCGGGGTCCTCACCAGCTGGGCCTCGTGGCGGTGGGGCCTGTTCCTGAACGTCCCCATCGGGGTGGCCCTGAGCCTGCTGGCGCCCCGGGTGCTGCCCGAGACGGCCCGCCGCTCCGGCCACTTCGACATCGCCGGGGCCTGCACCTCCACCCTGGGCATGGTCGCCCTCGTCTACGGCTTCGTGCGGGCCGCCGGGTCGGGCTGGGGCGACCCCCTCACCGTCGCCTCCTTCGCCGCCAGCGCCGTCCTCCTGGCCGCCTTCGTCCGCACCGAGCTGCGGGCGGAGCAGCCCATCACGCCCCTGCGGCTCTTCGCCAGCCCGGTCAGGGCCGGCGCCTACGCGGCGCGCGTGCTCCTCGTGAGCGGCATGTTCGCCATGTTCTTCTTCGTCACCCAGTTCCTCCAGGGCGTGCTGCACTACAGCCCCATCGAGGCCGGTCTGGCCTTCCTCCCCGTGACCCTGGTCATGTTCGGCACCGTGCGCATCGTCCCCCGGATGGCCCGGACCGACGTCGACCCCCGCCTGCTCGGCGTGGGCGTGGTCCTGGCCCTGGCCGGCATGGCCTGGCTGAGCAGGCTCACCGCCACCACGCCCTACTTCCCCGGCATCGCCGTGCCCATGACCCTGCTGGGACTGGGCATCGGGACGGCCATGACGCCGCTCACCAACGCCGGCATCGCCGGGGTGGCCCCCGAGGACGCCGGCGCCGCCTCCGGTCTCGTGAACGTGTCCCAGCAGGTGGGGAGCTCGCTCGGGGTGAGCATCCTCGTCACCGTCTTCGCCAGCGCCAGCCGCACCGTGGGCCGCCATGCGTCGGGCCTCACGGCGGTGGGACGGCTCCACCAGGAGCTGGCCCGGGGCGTGGCGGCGGCGCTGAGCGGCTCCACCGTCTTCCTGGCCGTGGCCCTGCTCGTGGTGGTGGCGGTGGTGACCCGCCTGCGATCGGGCCGCCTGCGCCCGTCGGCGGTGGTGGTGGCCGGGCCCCGGGCGGAAACCGACGGTCCCCGGGTCACGGCGGCGTGGGACGACGACGAGCCCGGGGCGGCGTGAGCCCGGCCCGGCGCGGCGGGGGGGCGCGGCGCTAGGCCACGACCTCCTCGGCGCTGGCGTACACGCCCAGCACGTCGCGGGCCGAGACCACGCCGACCAGGACCCCGTCCCGCTCGACCAGGACGTGACGGACGTACTGCTCCATCATCTCGTCGGCGACCTCCGCCACCGTGGCCGAGACGTCGCACCACACCAGCTGGCGGTGGCCCACGTCGATGGCCCGGGTGGCGAGCGGGTCCCTGCGCTCGGCCACGGCCCGCACCACGTCGCGCTCGGACACGATCCCCTCCGTGGTGGTCTCGTCCCCGAGGACCACCACCCCGATGTTGGCCGAGGTGAGCATCTCGGCCACGTCGAGGACGCTGGCGTCGAGGGCCATGCGCACCACGTTGTCCTCGACGACATGGACGATGGGGGTCTGCCCC
>DATJOV010000193.1:0-13364 GCA_035506735.1 Acidimicrobiales bacterium
AGCCCCCAGCACATGGAGCACATGCTCAAGATGACCCGGGCCCAGGTCCTGGCCGAGACCAGCGCCGGGGTGGCGCGCGCCCGGGAGCACACCGGCGACGTCGAGTTCAGCCCCCAGGACGCCACCCGCACCCCCATGGACTTCATGCTGGAGGTCCTGGCCGCGGCGGTGGCGGCCGGGGCCACCACCCTCAACATCCCCGACACCGTGGGCTACGGCATCCCGTGGGACTTCGGCGCCCTGCTCCAGCACATCCGCAGGCAGATCCCGGGCGACTACGTGCTCTCGACCCACTGCCACAACGACCTGGGGCTGGCCACGGCCAACACCCTGGCCGGGGTGCAGGCCGGGGCCCGCCAGGTGGAGGTGTGCGTGAACGGGCTGGGCGAGCGGGCCGGCAACGCCGCCCTGGAGGAGGTGGTGATGGCCCTCAAGATCCGGCCCGACCAATTCCCCGGCGTGACCACCACCGTGCGCACCGAGGAGCTGGCCCGGGCGTCGCGCCTGGTGGCCCGGCTGACGGGGTACCCCGTCCAGTACAACAAGGCCGTGGTGGGCCGCAACGCCTTCGCCCACGAGTCCGGCATCCACCAGCACGGCGTCCTGGCCGACCGCTCGACCTACGAGATCATCGACGCCGCCAGCGTGGGCCAGGTGGGCCGCCAGATCGTGCTGGGCAAGCACTCGGGGCGCCACGCCTTCGCCGACGCCCTGGCCAAGATGGGCATCCACGTCCAGGGCGACGGGCTCAACCAGGCCTTCACCCGCTTCAAGGAGCTGGCCGACCGCAAGGTGGAGATCACCGACGCCGACCTCGAGGCCATCGTGGCCGAGGAGCTGGGCCAGGACCTGGTGGAGGGCTTCCACCTGGAGGCGCTCGAGGTGGCGGGGGGGACGGTGGGGATGCCCCGGGCCCGGGTGGTGGTGAGCCGATCGGGCGACAAGGTGGAGGCCTCGGCCGAGGGCAACGGCATGATCGACGCCGCCTGCACCGCCATCCGCTCGGCCACCGGGGTGACGTCGCGCCTCATCGGCTTCAACGTCTCCTCCGTCACCGGTGGCGTCGACGCCCTCGGGGACGTGGTGGTCCAGCTGGAGGACGACGGCCTCAAGGTGTCGGGCCGGGGCGTGTCCACCGACGTGGTCGAGGCCTCGGCCCGGGCCTACCTGGCCGCCGTCAACCGCCTGGTCCGGATCCGGGCCCGCAACGAGCAGCGGGCCGTGGAGATCGGCCCCTGAGCGCTCAGGACGTGGTGACCGGCAGCCAGGGCGCCCGGGTCCGCTCGTAGGCGGCGATGGCGTCGGTGTGGCGCAGGGTCAGCCCGATGTCGTCCCACCCGTTGAGGAGGCGCTCCCGGGTGAAGGGGTCGAGGGGGAAGGTCCCGGCCAGGCCGGCCGCCGGGGCCTCGATGGTCCCGCGCCCCACGTCGATGGTGATCTCGAGGGAGGCGTCTGCCGCCACGGCGTCGAGCAGGGCCCGGCCCAGGTCCGGCTCCACCTGGACGGGGAGCAGGCCCTGCTTGGTGCAGTTGTTGCGGAAGATGTCGGCGAAGCGGGGGGACACGACGGCCTCGAAGCCGTAGTCCATCAGGGCCCACACGGCGTGTTCGCGCGAGGAGCCGGTGCCGAAGTTGGGCCCCGCCACCAGGATCGTGGCCCCGGCGTACCGGGGCTCGTTCAGCACGAAGTCGCGGCCGTCGCGCCACTCGGCGAAGAGGCCGGCGCCGAAGCCGGTCCGCTCGACCCGCTTGAGCCAGTCCGAGGGGATGATCTGGTCGGTGTCGACGTCGGAGCGGTCCAGGGGCACGGCCCGGCCGGTGACGACGGTGACGGGCTTCACGGCAGTTCCGCCGGGGCGGCGAAGTGGCCGGCCACGGCGGTGGCGGCGGCCACGGCGGGGGACACCAGGTGGGTGCGGCCCCCCCGGCCCTGGCGCCCCTCGAAGTTGCGGTTCGAGGTGGAGGCGCAGCGCTCGCCCGGGGCCAGCTTGTCGGGGTTCATGGCCAGGCACATGGAGCACCCCGGCTGGCGCCACTCGAAGCCGGCCGCCTCGAAGACGGCGTCGAGCCCCTCGGCCTCGGCCTGGGCCCTGACCCGGTGCGATCCCGGCACCACCAGGGCGCGCAGGCCGGGGCGGACGTGGCGGCCGGCCAGCACCCCGGCGGCGGCCCGCAGGTCCTCGATCCGGCCGTTGGTGCACGACCCGATGAACACCGTGTCCACCGCCACGTCGCGCAGGGGGGTGCCGGGGCGCAGGTCCATGTACTGCAGGGCCCGGGCGGCGGCGTCGCGCTGGCCCGGGTCGTCGAAGGCGGCGGGATCGGGCACGGTCCCGTCGATGGCCACCACCTGGGCGGGATTGGTGCCCCAGGTGACGTGGGGGCGGAGCTCGGCGGCGTCGAGGGCCACGGTGCGGTCGAAGGCGGCCCCGTCCTCGGTCACGAGGCCGCGCCAGTCGTCGAGGGCCTGCTCCCACAGGGCCCCGGTCGGGGCGTGGGGCCGGCCCTCGAGGTAGGCGAAGGTGGTGTCGTCGGGGGCCACCAGCCCGGCCCGGGCCCCGGCCTCGATGGACATGTTGCACACCGTCATCCGGCCCTCCATGGACAGGGCCCGGATGGCGGAGCCGCCGTACTCGATGACGTGGCCGATGCCGCCCCCCGTCCCGATGCGGCCGATCACGGCCAGGATCAGGTCCTTGGCCGTGACCCCGGGGGGCAGCTCGCCCTCCACCGTGACGGCCATGGTCGACGGGCGCAGCTGGGGCAGGGTCTGGGTGGCGAGGACGTGCTCCACCTCCGAGGTCCCGATGCCGAAGGCCAGAGCGCCGAAGGCGCCGTGGGTGGAGGTGTGGCTGTCGCCGCACACCACGGTCATCCCCGGCTGGGTGAGCCCCAGCTCGGGCCCGATGATGTGGACGATGCCCTGGTTGGCGTGGCCCATGGGGTAGCAGGTGATGCCGAACTCGGCGCAGTTGGCGGCCAGGGCCTCGAGCTGGCGGGCCGAGACGGGATCGGCGATGGGCCGGTCGACGTCGGTGGTGGGGACGTTGTGATCGGCGGTGGCCACGGTGAGCTCGGGGTGGCGCACGGTCCGTCCCGCCAGGCGCAGGCCGTCGAAGGCCTGGGGCGAGGTCACCTCGTGGACGAGGTGGAGGTCGATGAAGAGGATGTCGGGCTCACCCTCGGCGTGGCGCACGACGTGGCGGTCCCACACCTTGTCGATGATGGTCCGGGCCCCCTGGGCCATCTCAGCCCCCGATCTGCACGATCTCGACGCGCAGGGTGCCCCCCGGAGCCTCGTACTGCACGGTGTCCCCCGTGGCCCGTCCCAGCAGGGCCTGGCCCAGGGGCGAGCCCGGGGACACCACGGCCAGGTCCCCCTGGCGCTCCTCGATGGACCCCACGAAGAAGCGCTCCACGTCGTCGTCGCCCTCGTAGCGGATCGCCACCACGGTCCCGGCCGCCACCGTCTCGGCGTTGCCGGCCGCCTCGTGGTCGACCAGGACGGCCGTGGACAGGGTGTGCTGGAGCCGGCGGATGCGCGACTCCATCTTCCCCTGGGCGTCCTTGGCGGCGTGGTAGTCCCCGTTCTCCGACAGGTCCCCGAGGGCCCGGGCCGCCTCGATGGCCCGCGCCACCTCGACCCGGCCCCGGGTGGTGAGGTCCTCGAGCTCGGCCTGGAGGCGCTCGAAGGTGGCCTGGGTGAGGTGGGTGGGTTCGTCGCTCACTGCCCCAAGGGTATCGGCCCGGGGGACCCGGCCACGGCGGCCCCGGCCCCCGGCCCGCCGCCCACCCCGTCCGGTCCCCGGCCCGTCCCGGGCCCGGCCGGGGCGGTGGTTGACGAGGCCCGTGGCGGCGCGGGACAATGGTGGTCCCATGCGCCCCCAGACCGCAGCCGTAATCATCATCGAATAGGCACGTACCACCCGGTGCGTGCCTCTCCGACCGTCCACTTGGTGGGCGGTTTTTCATTTTCCAGGAGCGGATCGACCCCATGACCGCAACGCAGAAGAGCGAGACGACCCACGACGTCGCCGTCATCGGCGGGGACGGCATCGGGCCCGAGGTCGTGGCCGAGGCCCTCAAGGTGGTGGCCGCCGCCGGGGTCGCCCTGGCGACCACCGAGTACGAGCTCGGTGCCGCCCACTACCTGCGCACGGGTGAGGTGCTGGCCGACGACACCCTGGCGGCCCTGCGGGGTCACGACGCCATCCTCCTCGGGGCCGTGGGCCCGCCCGTGGGGTCGGGCGAGGTGCCGCCCGGGCTGCTCGAGCGGGGGCTCCTCCTGCGGCTTCGCTTCGAGCTCGACCTCTACGTCAACCTCCGGCCCTTCGTGGGGACCCCGGGCGCCCCGGCTCCGGAGTGCGACTTCGTGGTGGTGCGGGAGAACACCGAGGGGACCTACGCCGGCGAGGGTGGCTTCCTGCGCAAGGGGACGCCCCACGAGGTGGCCACCCAGGGCTCGGTCAACACCCGCATGGGCGTGGAGCGCTGCGTGCGCTTCGCCTTCGAGGCGGCCGCCCGCCGCCCGGCCCGGCGCCTGACGCTGGTGCACAAGACCAACGTCCTCACCTTCGCCGGCGACCTGTGGCAGCGCGTCGTCGACGAGGTGGCCTCCGAGTTCCCCGACGTGGGCCGCGACTACAACCACGTGGACGCCGCCTGCATCTACCTGGTCGAGCAGCCGGCCCGCTACGACGTCATCGTGACCGACAACCTCTTCGGGGACATCCTCACCGACCTGGCCGGGGCGGTGGCGGGGGGCATCGGCTATGCCGCCTCGGCCAACCTGAACCCGGCCCGCACCGGCCCGTCGCTGTTCGAGCCGGTGCACGGCGCCGCCCACGACATCGCCGGGACGGGGCGGGCCAACCCCCTGGCGGCGGTACGGTCGGCGGCGATGATGCTCGAGCACCTGGGCGAGCACGCCGCCGCCGAGCGCATCACCAAGGCCGTCACCGCCTACCTGGCCGAGACGGCCGCAGCGCCCCCGTCCTCCGCATCGATGCCCTCCACCGTCGCCATCGGCGACGCCGTCGCAGAAAGGCTCTGAGCCGTGCCCATCACCCCCACCGAGAAGATCTGGCTCGACGGCGAGCTCGTGGACTGGGACCAGGCCAAGGTCCACGTCCTCACCCACTCCCTCCACTACGGCTCGGGCGTCTTCGAGGGCATCCGGGCCTACCCCACGAGCGCAGGGGTGGCCGTCTTCCGCCTCACCGACCACATCAAGCGCCTCTTCACCTCGGCCAAGGTGTTCCTCATCGACGTCCCCTTCGGCGTGGCCGACCTCGTCGAGGCGTGCAAGAAGGTCGTGGCCGTGAACGACCTGCACGACGGCTGCTACCTCCGGCCCATCGTCTACCTGGGCTACGGGGAGATGGGCCTCAACCCCCTGCCCTGCCCGGTCAGCGTGGCCGTGGCGGCGTGGCCGTGGGGGACCTACCTGGGCGACGAGGGCGTGCGCAACGGCATCCGTCTCAAGGTGTCGTCGTGGCAGCGCCACGACCCCAACGCCGTGCCGACGGCGGCCAAGGGCACCGGGATGTACGTGAACTCGTCGTTGGCCAAGGTCGAGGCGCTCAAGGCCGGCTACGACGAGGCCCTCCTCCTCGCCCCCGACGGCCGGGTGTCGGAGTGCACGGGGGAGAACATCTTCGTGGTGCGGGGGGACCGCCTCGTCACCCCGCCCACCTCCGAGTCCGGCGCCCTGGCCGGGATCACCCAGGACTCGGTGCGGACCATCGCCCGGGACCTCGGCCACGAGGTGGTCGAGGAGGCCCTGGTGCGCACCGACCTCTACACCGCCGACGAGGCCTTCCTCACGGGCACGGCGGCCGAGGTGGTCCCCATCCGCGAGGTGGACGACCGGCCCGTGGGCCAGGGCCGGCCGGGCCCGGTGACCAGCCGCATCCAGGAGACCTACTTCGCCGCCGTGCGGGGCGAGGTCGACCGCTACAAGGACTGGCTCGAGCATGTCGAGTGACCCCCACGCCCATCGCCACGACAGCCACGGCTTCGACCTCCCCGCCCTGCCGGAGGCGGTCGACATCTTCGACACCACCCTGCGGGACGGGTCCCAGCAGGAGGGCCTCTCGCTCACCGTGGACGACAAGCTGCGGGTGGCGGAGCAGCTCGACCACCTCGGGGTGGCCTTCATCGAGGGGGGATGGCCCGGCGCCAACCCCAAGGACGAGGAGTTCTTCGCCCGGGCCCCGGCCGAGCTGCGCCTGTCCACGGCCACCCTGGTGGCCTTCGGCTCGACCCGGCGGGCCGGGGTGCGGGCCGACGACGACGAGGTGCTGCGCCAGCTGGTGAAGGCCAACACCGAGGCGGTGTGCATCGTGGCCAAGGCCTCGCAGACCCACGTCACCGAGGCCCTGCGCACCACCCTGGACGAGGCGCTGCGCATGGCGGCCGACTCGGTCCGGTTCCTGCGCCAGCACGACCTGCGGGTCTTCTTCGACGCCGAGCACTTCTTCGACGGGTACCGGGAGAACCCGGAGTTCAGCCTGAGGGTGCTGCGGGCGGCCGAGGAGGCGGGGGTGGAGACCCTGGTGCTGTGCGACACCAACGGCGGGACCCTCCCCCACGACGTCGAGCGCATCGTGGCCGGCATCGTGGGGCAGTTCGAGTGCCAGGTCGGCGTCCATTTCCACAACGACTCGGGCTGCGCCGTGGCCAACTCCATCGCCTCGGTGCGGGCCGGGGCCACCCACGTCCAGGGCTGCGTGAACGGCTACGGGGAGCGCACCGGCAACACCGACCTCTCGGCCGCCATCCCCAACCTGTCGCTGAAGCTCAACATCCGCACCATCCCGGCCGAGCGACTCGAACGGCTCACGCCCGTGGCCCACCACATCGCCGAGCTGGTCAACATCGCCCCCAACCCCCAGCAGCCCTACGTGGGGGCGGCCGCCTTCGCCCACAAGGCCGGGCTGCACACGAGCGCCATCGCCCGCCGGCGCGACGCCTACGAGCACGTCGTCCCCGACGCCGTGGGCAACGGGACCCGCTTCGTGGTGTCCGAGATGGCGGGCCGCTCCACCCTGGCCTTGAAGGCGGCCGAGCTCGGGCTCGAGCTCGACTCCGAGGCCCTGGGCGCGGTGCTCGACACCCTGAAGGGCCTCGAGCACGAGGGGTATCACTTCGAGGTGGCCGACGGCTCGCTCGAGCTCCTCCTGCGGCGGGCCACGGGGTGGCGCCCGACCTTCTTCGAGGTGGAGTCGTACCGGGTCATCTCCGACCACGCCGAGCAGCGCGGGGCGGTCGGGCCCGGGAGACAGATGACCGAGGCCACGGTCAAGATGCGGGTGGGCGACGCCCGGGTGGTGGCCACGGCCGAGGGCAACGGGCCGGTCAACGCCCTGGACTCGGCCCTGCGGGCCGCCATCGGCGAGCACTTCCCCAGGCTGGCCGGGATCCACCTGGTCGACTACCGGGTCCGGGTCCTCGACACGGGCCGGGGGACCGGGGCCGTGACCCGGGTCCTCATCGACACCACCGACGGCGAGGCCCTGTGGACCACGATCGGGGTGTCGGAGAACATCATCGAGGCCTCGTGGCAGGCCCTCGACGACTCGATCGTCTACGGTCTGCTCCACGCATGAGCCCCGCCGGGCCCGGGGCCGTCAGGCGCCCCGCCCCGGCCCGACCGTGAGCGCGACAGGACCGTGACCCAACCCAGCTACGTCCCCATCACCGAGAACGACCAGGTCCGCCCGGCCTACCGGCTCAAGACGCCGGGGGACTGGCGCCAGGACCGGGTGGCCGAGCTCACCGGACCCGAGCACCCCCGGGGGGCCGAGCTGGGCGTGCCCGGCCCCGACCAGGGCTACGTCCTGCTCCTGGCCCACAAGCTCTTCGAGGACAAGGTCCGGGACGCCGAGGGCCTCGAGACCGAGGACGTCCTGGTGGGGTGCTCCGGCGTGGCCAGCGCCCGGGCCTCCCTCTTCGGGCGGGCGCCGGTGGCGAAGGACCTCGAGCTGGCCCTCCTCCTCTTCGGCTTCCTGGGGGGCGGCCCCGCCGACCTGGTGGCGTGGCGCACCCCGCTCTTCGCCGGCGCCGCCCACGACTACCTCCAGCGGCGCCGCATCGTCGCCCTCGTGCCCGACGACACCCTGCGGCTCTCCCCCGGGGACGTCCGTGGGCGTCTCGAGTACTGGCGCCGGCTGGTGGTCGCCCCCGAGGGCGAGGCCGCGGCCGCCACCCCGGCCTGAGGGCCCGTCGGTGCCCGTCTCGAGCGACGCCGCCGTGCCGGCCGAGGCCCGGGTGGCCGGGGCCTCCTTCGGCCTCGACGACACCCAGAAGGAGTTCCGCCGCACCCTGCGCCAGATGTGCGAGGAGCGCATCGCCCCCTACGCCGCTCAGGTCGACGCCGAGGCGGCCTTCCCCGCCCAGGGGTTCGCGGCGTGCCGGGAGATGGAGCTCCCCGCCCTGGGCCTCCCCGTGCGCTACGGCGGCATGGGCGCCGACCACGTCACCCAGGCCGTCATGGTCGAGGAGCTGGCCCGGGTGTGCGCCTCGACCAGCGTCACCATGCTCATCTCCAAGCTGGGCATGATCCCCGTCATGAACTGGGGCGGCGAGGAGCTGGCGGCCCGCTACGTCCCCCGGGTGGCCTCGGGCAGCGCCCAGGCCAGCTACTGCCTGTCGGAAGCCGACGCCGGGAGCGACGTGGCCGCCATGCGGTGCCGGGCGGTGCGCGACGGCGACCACTACGTGCTCAGCGGGACCAAGTACTGGATCACCAACGCCGGCGCCTCCGACATCTACGTGGTGTTCGCCAAGACGGATCCCGAAGCCGGTCACCGGGGGATCAGCTGCTTCGTGGTGGAGGCCGACTGGGGCGTCACCGTGGCCAAGCTCGAGCACAAGATGGGCCTGCGGGGGAGCCCCACGGGCGAGGTGGTCTTCGACGACGTGCGCGTGCCCGTGCGCAACCGGGTGGGGGAGGAGGGCCAGGGATTCACCATCGCCATGCACACCCTGGACCGCAGCCGCCCCACCATCGGGGCCCAGGCGGTGGGGATCGCCCAGGGGGCGACGGACTACGCCGCCGGCTACATGCACCAGCGCTCGGCCTTCGGCCAGCCCATCGCCGAGTTCCAGGGGCTCCGCTTCATGCTGGCCGACATGGCCATGCGGACCGAGGCGGCCCGCGCCCTGGTGTACCGGGCGTGCTCGCTCATCGACGCCGGCGACCCGGACAACGAGCTGTCCATGATCGGGGCCATGGCCAAGTGCTTCGCCGCCGACACGGCCATGGCCGTGACCACCGACGCCGTCCAGCTGCTGGGGGGCTACGGCTACACCAAGGAGTTCCCGGCCGAGCGCTTCATGCGCGATGCCAAGATCACCCAGATCTACGAGGGAACCAACCAGATCCAGCGGGTGGTCATCTCCAAGCGCCTGCTCGGCTAGGACTCCCGGCCGAGAGCCCCGCGTGCGTCTCGACCCAGTTCGGGTGGCGCCGCACCCCGAGGAGACCTGACGAGCCGGACCTGGTGTTCGTGGGCCGTGCAACGTGTGCCGGCTCGCAGGGCTGGCGGCCCTTCCCGACGGGCCTACCGGTCCATCCGAGGAGCCTCGAGGGGATGCACCGGAGCGAGAAGGGGCATCTCGACGATGAGAGGTCCGCTTCGTGAGGCGATCGAACATGGCGCCTCGGCCGTCTGGCGACGGTTCGGGAGTCGGTCCATGGGTCCCGGGCTAGAGTCGGGCTCGCGGCTGGCGAGGTTGCTCGGGTCGTTGCAGGACGAAGTACCTGGCGGGAGGCAACGATGGCGATTGCAGTGCAGATCGACGTGCCCGGAGTGACGCTCGAGAAGTACGACGAGGCGGTCGAGATCGCCGGCTTCCTCCCGGGTGGACCGTTACCCCGTGGCGGCCTGTTCCACTGGGTTGCCAAGACCGATGCGGGGATCCGCATCGTCAACGTTTGGGAGTCGCGCCAGGATTTCGATCAGTTCGCGGCCACGCAGGCCGCCATCCTGGCGGAGATCGACGTGGACGCCAGCTCCCTCGTCCTCGAGTATTTCGACGTCCACAACCATCTGTGCGGGTGTCGGCCACGAGGCGGCTGACCGCGGCCCGGGTCGAGCCGGCGTGCTCGGCACACGAGAGGCCGTGAAGGCATGCGTCGTGGAGCTCGATCCTCCCTCGCCATCGAGGACGACCGGGATGGCGGTTCGGCGGCCCCAGACGGTGCACTCGTCGCCCCCATCGGGTCGGACGGGCGGGTGCCTGCGACCGCAGACGGCAGGGGCGGTGCACGGCCGGTGCCGCCACCGACGGTGAGGCTAGCCTCGTACCCGGCGCAACGTCGCTGTCCCGATGCTCGGGGCGACGGGCCACGGGGGTCGTCGGCGCGGTCCCGGCCCCGACGAGGTGGCCGGCCCGGCACGGCGACCAGGAGGTCATGGATGAGCGAGCCCCGTTTCCGTGGTGCGGCCGGCAGCCCAGCCCCCGGGCGCGCCGTGCTGGGCGACCCGTCCCCGCCGGTCGGTCCCGCCCTCCGTCCGTCGGCCCCGAGGTCGGGAGCCGTCGTCACGCTCGTGGCGTCCTCCTCCCCGCCGGGGTGACCGCCGCCCCGCAGCAGAAGGTGGCGATCGTCACCGGTGCGTCGGGGGGGATCGGCACCGCCCTGGTCGCCGGGTACCTGGAGGCGGGCTTCGCCGTGGTGGGTACCGCCCTCTCGATGCCCCCCTCGGACCGGCCCGACTACCTGACCGTTGCTGGGGACGTCACCGACACCGCCGTGGCCGGGCGCATCGTGGACCAGGCCCTCGACCACTACGGGCGGATCGACACCCTGGTGAACAACGCCGGCATCTTCATCGGGAAGCCCTTCACCGACTACACGGCAGAGGACTTCACCTCGATCACCGGCGTCAACCTGGCCGGGTTCTTCTTCATCACCCAGCGGGTGCTCCCCCACATGGTCGGACAGGGGAGCGGCCACATCGTCAACGTCAGCACGAGCCTTGTCGAGCATCCGCACGAGGAGCGGCCGTCCGGGCTGGCCGCACTGACGAAGGGTGGCCTCGTTGCCGCCGCCCGGTCCCTTGCCATCGAGTACGCAGCACACGGCGTGCGGGTCAACGCCGTCTCCCTCGGGGTCATCAAGACCGCCATGCACGACCCCGACTCCTACGCCGGGATGGGGGCGCTCCATCCCCTGGGCCGGGTGGGGGAGGTGGGCGACGTCGTCCAGGGGATCCTCTACCTCGAGGCGGCGTCGTTCGTCACGGGCGAGGTCCTCCACATCGACGGCGGCCAAGCGGCCGGCGGCTGAGCCACCCACCATCATCTCGCCCGAGGGTCGGACCGGGGATGGGGGTCAACCCCCCCAAGTCCCGTCGGCCAGGTCCGGGCCTTCTGGCGCCTCGCGGGCGGGGAAGGCGGTGCCCGCCGGGCCGAGGCCCGTCGCTGCAGCGACGGGGCCGTGGTCGGCGGCTTCGTGCTCCGGGCGCTGGGCTGGCGGGGGCGTCGTTCGGCGGGATGGGTCCGGCCCGAGACCGGGGGGCGCCGGCTCGTGCTCGCAGGGTGACCTTGGGACTCGCCCGCGTGGCGGCCGGAGGGCGGAGCACCGTCTCCCCGAGCGGCGCGTCGGCGCGGGTGACGGGGCGAACGTCGGGCGATAGCGTGGCTTGCGACGCCCTCCATCGACCGCGAGACGGGCTCGATCCCGTTCCCGCTCCCGAGTCCCACCTGGGCCAGGAAGGAAGCGATCCAATGCGATCCGATATCACGCCGGGTGGGACCTTTCCCGACTACGCCCTGCCGGACCACACCAACGTCGTGCGCAGGCTCAGCGAGCTCCAGGGCGAGGACCCGCTGATCCTCACCCTGGCCAGGGGCAACTACTGCCCCAAGGAGCACCAGCAGCACCTGGACCTGGCGGCCAACTACCCGAAGATCGCCGTCGCCTACACCCAGGTCGTCACCATCTCGACCGACGACCACCACAGCTCGCAGGAGTTCCGCGCCTCGGTGGGGGCCCAGTGGACCTTCCTCTCCGACCCGGGGCGGACGGTGCAGAAGGACCTGGACATCCAGGAGTACACCGACCCCGAGCACGACCCGATGATCCCGCACACCCTGGTCCTCAAGCCCGGACTGGTGGTCCACAGCGTCTACAACGGCTACTGGTTCTGGGGCCGCCCCTCCTTCTCCGACCTCTGGCGCGACCTGTGCGCGGCGTCGGCGGAGATCCGACCCGACTGGGATCTGAGCAAGCCCGGCCTGCGCGAAGCGTGGGAGGCGGGCGACTACTCGAACTTCCACGGCTGGAACAAGCGTTCTGGCGGGGCCATGCCGACCTCCTACCAGTCATAGCGCCATCCAACTGGGCGCCGGTCCGCCAACCGCCCCGGGTCGGGGCCGGAGGTCGGGCTCGGAGCCCGAACTCACGAGGCAGGTGACCATGCCATCCACACCGTTGTGCGCACTGCTCGGAATCGAGCAGCCCATCGTCCAGGCGCCCATGTCGGCCGTCCCCGAGCTGGCAGCAGCGGTCTCGAATGCGGGAGGGCTGGGCACGGTGGCGCTCTCGTGGTCGGACCCCGCCGGGGACGTGGTCCGCGCCACGGCGGCGCTCACCGATCGTCCCTTCGCCGGGAACCTGATCATCTCCTCCGACCAGCACGACCGTCTCGACAGCGCTCTCGAGGCCGGCCTCCGGATCGTCTCCCTCATGTGGGGGGACCCGGCCGGCTATGTCGGGCCCGTGCACGATGCCGGAGGCCTGGTCCTCCACACCGTCGGCAGCGCCGAGGAGGCGCGGCGGGTCGTGGCGGCCGGGGTCGACGTCGTGGTGGCCCAGGGATGGGAGGCGGGCGGGCACGTGTGGAGCGCGGTCGCCACCCTCCCCCTGGTCCCGGCCGTGGTGGACGCCGTGGCTCCCGTGCCGGTCATCGCCGCCGGGGGGATCGGGGACGCCCGCGGCGTGGCCGCCGTGTTCGCCCTCGGTGCGCAGGCGGCGTGGCTCGGCACCCGGTTCCTGCTGGCCGAGGAGTTCCCCGTCCACGAGGACTACCGCCGGCGCCTGGCGGACGCGGCCGAGACCGAGGCTCAGTGGTACGCCGACCTCTACGACGTGGGGTGGCCGGACGCCCCCCACCGCGTCCTGCGCAACTCGACGGCGGCCATGTGGGAGGCGGCGGGCCGGCCACCCACGGGGAGCCGGCCGGGAGAGGGTGATGTCGTCGCCCACTTCGCCTCGGGTGACGAGATCGTCCGGTACGAGCCGGCCGCCCCGATGGAAGGCACCACGGGTGACATCGAGGCCCTGTCGATGTGGGCCGGACAGAGCGTCGCTCTGGTCGGAAAGCCACAGCCGGCGGCGGACATCGTGGCCGAGCT
>DATJOV010000194.1:0-8443 GCA_035506735.1 Acidimicrobiales bacterium
AGTGGTTCGGGCCGCAACCACGCCGCACTGGGCGATCCCGGGGTGCTCCGGGCCGTGGTGGGGACCGGGGTCTACCTGGCCCTGTTGGCCCTGCTGGCCCTCGGGCTGGCCACCGTCCTGCGCCACACGGCCGGGGCCATCGCCGCCTACGCCGGGGTCGTCCTCGTCCTCCCCATCATCGTGAGCGCCCTGCCGTCCTCGCTCGACGACGCCATCAGCCGCTACCTCCCGGCCAACGTCGGCGTCACCGTGGTCTCCACCACCACCGCCGGCCATCTTCTCGGGGGCGCTCCCGTCTTCAACCCGTGGGCGGGTCTGGCCCTCATCGGCGGGTACACCGCTGCCATGCTCCTCCTCGGGGCGGCGTTGCTCGTCCGCCGCGACGCCTGATCCGCCCGTGGACATCCGGCCCGCCGGCCCCGCCGACGCCGCGCCCATCGCCGCCCTCCTCAACGCCCTCCTGGCCACGACCACGGTCGAGTGGACCGACCGGCCCTACGACCAGGAGGCCGTCCAGCGCTGGCTCGGGGACCACCACGTCGTCCTGGTGGCCACGGACGAGGGGGACGAGGTCATCGGTGTGGCTGCCTACGGGTGGTTCCGCGACGCCGGGCGGCGACCGGGGTACCGCTTCACGGTCGAGAGCACCGTGCACGTCCGTCGGGACCACTGGCGCGGCGGCGTGGGCCGGGCCCTGATGGAGCGCCTCCTCGAGCAGGGGCGGGCCGACGGCCTCCATGTCGTGGTGGCCGCCGTCGACAGCGCCAACACCCCGTCCATCGAGCTGCACCGCGGGCTGGGCTTCGCCGAGGTGGCCCGCATGCCCGAGGTCGGGGCCAAATTCGGGCGCTGGCTCGATCTCGTGCTCCTGCAGCGCCGCCTCGACGACCGGCCCGCCCCCGACGGCCCCTGAGGGACCGCTACGGGACGGTGGTCGAGGGCACCGTGACCGTGGTGACGTGCGCCCCGGGTGGCAGCTGGAACAGCGACGGGGCGGGGGACGCCGAGTAGCTCGTGATCTCGAAGCTCGTGGCGTCCGACGCCACCTCGACGTAGCCCAGGATGTTCTGCGCCGTGGTGCAGATGCTGGACGTCCCGGCGATGCCCGACGCCACCAGGTCCACGCACTGCATGGCGAAGCCGTTCACGGTCATGGTGGAGCTGCTCACCTTGTCCCCGGCCAGGCCGGCGGCGATGGACAGGCCCTTCAGGAACGACGTCCAGTGCGACGGCGTGTAGATGTCGAAGATCTTGTTCTCCACGGCGGCGTCCGCCGCACCCAGCTTGTCGCAGGACCACGCCCCCGGACCGGAGGGTGGCGTGCAGGTGTACTCGCCCGAAGAGTTCACGATCACGTCGGCGCTGGTGCCTCCGCCGGCGGAGGTCTCCTTGAAGAGCAGACCGGTGGGCGGGGACACGGCGTACTCGATGGTGGTGGGCGACGCGCCGGTGGTGACGTAGGTGGCCTCGAAGGCCGTCGACTCACCCGACTGGATCCGGCTGGTGAAGCTGTCGATGGTGGTGCGGTCGTTCTCGACGTTGTGGACGACGCGCGAGGCGTCCTTCACGACACCGCAACCGGCGAGCAGGGTGCCCGCCGCCACGGCGACGGCGAGCGCCCACAGGGCGGGACCTCGGGTGGGGAGCACGGGGCCGAAGTCTACGGCAGGGCATGGCGCGCACCGCGGTTCTAGGCGTTGGTGTGTGGGCCTCGCCCTCCGTCGCTCACGCCCGGGTGGGCACGGCGCCCACCACGTCGGTGACGTGCACGCCGAGGGCGGGGAGCGAGCCCACGAAGGGGGCGTCGCCGAAGGCGAAGATGCCGCCGTCGGCACCGACCAACCACAGGCCCCCGCCGTCGCCGGTGGGGACGATCGCCACCACCGGCCGGGCCGGCGTGACGCCCCGCTCGGGCAGCGAGCCGAGGGCGGCGGCGTCCCCGAAGGCGCCCACGTCGCCGGCGGCGGTGGTCACCCAGTAGCCCTTGCCGTCGGGGGCCGAGGCGATGGCGGTGACGGGCGAGGAGGACGGCGGCATCGACCCCGAGGACGGGGCGTCGCCGAAGGCGCTCACCGCCCCGTCGGAGCGGGCCACCCAGTAGCCGCCGTCGTCGGGGGTGGCGGCGATGCCCACCACGTCGTGGGCGACGACATCCTCGCCGGGGAGCGACCCGAGGAAGGGGGCGTCGCCGAAGGCGAAGACCCCGCCGTCGGCACCCACCAGGAAGTACCCCCGGTCGTCACGGGTGGGGACGATCCCCACGATGTCGTCCACCGCCACCCCCAGCCCGGGGAGCGACCCGAGGAAGGGGGCGTCGCCGAAGGCGAAGACCCCGCCGTCGGCCCCCACCAGCCAGTAGCCGCGCTGGTCCGGCGTGGCAACCATGCCCACCACGTCGCCGACGTGCACGCCGAGCCCGGGGAGCGATCCGTAGAACCCCCCCGCCGTGCCCCCGGGGAAGGCGAACACCCCGCCGTCGCCGCCCACCATGTCGTAGCCCGAGTCGGCGGCGCCGACGGGGGGCGCCGTCCCGGAGCCGGCGGCGATGGTGAAGGACGCCGACCGGGTGCCCGTCCCGAGCGGGCTCTGCGCCCCGAGCGCCACCGTGCCGGCCCCGGTCGGCACCACCACCGTGGCCGTGGTGGCGTCCTGGGCGAGCACGGTGGCGGCGCTGGACCCGAATGCGAAGGTGGCCCGCTCGAGCCCCAGCCCCGTGACGGTGACGGTGCTCCCCGGCGATGCCGAGGACGGGGACACCGCCGTGACCTCGGGACAGGTCAGTCCCGGCGCCTGCGGCGACCCCAGCCCGGTGGCGGCGTCGTAGCCGGCCCCGGCTGCGAACTGGCCGTCGGTGGTGCCGGTCATGTCGGTGTCGCCCTCGGTGATGTCGGTGAGGGCCGTGCCGTAGGCGCCCGCCCCGGCCAGGGCGTAGAGGCTGGGTGCCCAGTCGCCGGCCGGGGCGGCGCAGCCGGTGTCGGCGTCGGCCACGAGCCCCGCCACGAAGGGGGCGGCGAAGCTCGTGCCCCCTTCGGCCACCCAGGCACCGCCGACGAACACCACCATGCCCACGCCGGCGTTGGCAGAGACGTCGGGCGTCTCCCGGCACTGCGTCCCGCACGGCTGGGGTGTGGACCACGCCAGGGGGCCCGTCTGGAAGGAGGGCCGGGCCTCGAGGCGTGACATGCCGCCCCCGCCGGCGGCGACGCCGTCGTGGGCGGCGGCGCACGCCGCGCTCTCGTCGGACTGGCACGCATTCCACGCCGTCTCGTCGCCGGGGGCGAACAGCGAGGTCCCGCCCACGGCGGTGGCCCACGGATCCGAGGACGGGTAGGTCACCTCCTCCGATCCCGAGCCGTCGAAGCTGTAGCAGCCCTCGGCGCCCGAGTCGCCGGTGGCGGCCAGGACCGTCTGGCCCTGCATGGCGGCCTGCTCGAACAGCGTGGTGTAGGCGCCGGCGACCCCGTCCCCCTCGGCCTGGGGCTCGCACTCGCCCCAGCTCGTGGACAGCACCTGGGCCGTGTCCTGGTCGACGGCCCTGGCCCAGGTGTCGTAGGCGCCCTGGGGGGAGCTCGGTCCCTCGTAGGCCACGATGGACGCCCCCGGGGCCTGGGTGGCGGCCTGCTCGATGTCGAGATCGGCCTCGGCCGTGCCCACCGACCCGGCGGCGGCACCGCCGTCGACGGTCACCGTGGTGACAGGGTCGACGAGGCCGAGACAGGACTCGTAGGCGGCGACGTCGGCGGGGGAGTGGGCGCCGAGCTCGTACAGACCGATGGTGATGCCGTGGCCGTCCAGGCCGTCGTCGACGAGGGGGTCCATGCCGTAGGCGGCGCCCAGGGCGTCCAGGGTGTAGTACCCGGATGCCGCCGCGGCGCTGGCGCCGGCGCACGGGGTGAGCCCGTCGGCGCGGGGCTGGATCGTGTCGTGGCGCACCTGGGGGCCGGCGTCGATCCCGGCCGGGAGGGCCCGGTCGAGGGTGTCGAGGCCCAGGAGGTCCTGGACCTCCCCCGAGGCCAGCGCGGCGGGGACCACGGGCGCCCCCCGGGCCAGGTAGCCCGTGCCCTCGGCGGTGCGGAACCGCTCCAGCCCCACCCCGAGGGTGCGGCGCACCGCCCCGGCCCGGGCCCGGACCTCCAGGGTGAAGCCGTCCAGGGTGGCGGGGCCGAGGCCTTCGTCCCCCAACCAGGTCCGGACCCGCTCCACCTCGGCCGTGGGCGGCCCGTAGTCGGCCTGGAACCTCCCCGGGGCCAGCCAGCGGTGGTACTGGGTCGAGGACGGGTCGTAGAGGCCGTCCAGGCGGGCCTGCAGGGCGGCCCGGTCCGAGGGCGCCAGCACCACCCCGAGCTCCACCGGGGTCTGGTCCCCGAGGGGCCCGAGGGCGGCGGCACCGGGCGGGGGCGCGGGCTGGGCCAGGCCCGCCACCCGGGCCCAGGGGGCTCCGCCGGAGCCGGCTGCCGCCTGGGCCGCCCCCGGGAGCACGACCCATCCCACGACCACCGCACCGACAGCGCGCGCCACCCAGAGAAGTCGCCGGTGCACCACACCAGCCTCGCCCGCCCCGGGGCGCCACGGGGGGACCGCCGGGCCGGCCCGGTGACTGGCGACGGGAGGGACGAACTGCTTGCCTTGTCGCATGAACCTCCCTCGTCGCTTGGACGTGCTGCGCCCGGGGCGTGGTCGTCGTGCCCTGGCCCTGGTGGTGGCCGTGGTGAGCGGTGCGCTCCTGGTCCCGGCGGCGGCCCTGGCCGGCGCCACGTCGGCTGCCGCCACGACCCCCCCCGACACCGCCGCCGAGCCCGTGGCCTTCGGCGACGCCGGGAACTTCGGGTCCATGGCGGGCACCCGCCTGGCCGCCCCCGTGGTGGGCATGGCCGGCACCCCCGACGGCCAGGGCTACTGGATGGTGGCGGCCGACGGCGGCGTGTTCGCCTTCGGCGACGCCTCCTCGTACGGATCCATGGGGGGCAAGCCCCTCACCCAGCCCGTGGTGGGCATGGCCCCCACCGCCGACGGGAGGGGCTACTGGCTGGTCGCCGCCGACGGCGGCATCTTCAGCTTCGGCGACGCCCACTTCTACGGGTCGCTCGGCGCCACGCCCCTCGTGAAGCCCATCGTGGGCATGGCCGGAACCCCGGACGGCAAGGGGTACTGGCTCGTGGCCGCCGACGGCGGGGTGTTCGCCTTCGGCGACGCCCGCTTCTTCGGCTCGGCCGGGGGGCACCCGCTGGCCCAGCCCGTGGTGGGCATGGCGCCGGCGCCCGGGGGCACGGGCTACTGGCTGGTCGCCGCCGACGGCGGCGTGTTCACCTACGGCAACGCCGGGTTCCACGGCTCCATGGGGGGCCAGGTCCTGCAGGACCCGGTGACCGCCATCGCCGCCACCCCCGACGGCGGCGGGTACTGGCTCCTACCCACGAGCGAGGTCTCCTCCGTGCCCCTCGGTCCCGGGTCGACGGGGTCGTCGGTGCTGGCCCTGCAGGAGCGCCTGACCGCCCTCGGCTACTGGGCCGGCACCCCCGACGGCACCTTCGGTGACAGCACCGAGCAGGCCGTCTACGCCCTGCAGAAGGCGGCGGGGCTCCCCCGCACCGGCGTGGTCGGACCCACCACCGAAGCGGCCCTGGCCAGCGGGGTGCTCCCCACCGCCCGCAGCACGACCGGCTACGTCATCGAGGTCGACCTGGCCGACGATCTCGTGCTGTTCGTCGACAACGGCCAGGTCGAGCACGTCCTCAACACCTCGACGGGCGGCGGCTACACCTACACCGACGACGGGGTCACCTCGGTGGCCGTCACCCCCTCCGGGCACTTCCAGACCTACCGCCAGGTCGACGGGCTCGTGGTGGACTCCCTCGGCGCCCTGTGGCGGCCCAAGTTCTTCACCGGCGGCTTCGCCATCCACGGGGACTCCTTCGTCCCCCCCTACCCCGTGTCGCACGGGTGCGTGCGGGTGAGCAACGAGGCCATCGACTGGATCTGGGCCAACAACCTGGACCCGATCGGCACCGACGTCTGGGTGTACTGATCCCCGGGCTCGCGCTGCGCCCCCGGGGCGCCGGTGCCCCGGGGCCGGCGACGGCGGGCGCCACGAGAAGGGTGATGCGGTGAACGAGCTGCACCGGCGGTTCCTGGCCAGTCCGGAGTGGGGGGCCACCCTCGAGGCGGAGCTCCTGCCGTGGCTCGCCTCCCTGGCCGACCTCGGTGACGACGTCCTCGAGGTGGGCCCCGGTCCGGGGCTCACCACCGACATCCTGCGCCGTCGGGCGGCGCGGGTCACCGCCGTCGAGGTCGACGGCGACCTGGCCGCGGCGCTGGCGGCGCGCCTGGCCGGCACCAACGTCGAGGTCCTGGAGGGCGACGCCACCGCCACCGGCCTGGCCCCGGACCGCTTCTCCGCCGCCACGTGCTTCTCGGTCCTGCACCACATGCCCGACCCCGGGGCCCAGGACCGGCTCTTCGCCGAGGTCTTCCGGGTCCTTCGCCCCGGGGGGACCTTCGCCGGCATCGACTCGGTCGACAGCGAGTTCATGCGCCAGGCCCACCTGGACGACACCTTCGTCCCCGTCGCCCCCGACACCCTGGGCGGGCGGCTGGAGGCGGCCGGCTTCGACCCGCCGACGGTGACGGTGGTGGACGAGCGGGTCCGCTTCGTGGCCCGCAAGGGGCCCGGGGCGGGCTGAGGCGGGCCGGGCCCGGATCAGCCGGGCCGGCGCTCGAGGCGGGCGGCCACCTGGCGGTAGCGGACGCCGGGGACGAGGTGGACCCCGTCGAAGGCCCCGCTGGCGCGGATCCGGTCCACCAGGGCGCAGGCCAGCTCGACGCCCACGGTGGGGTCGCGGTCGAGGGCGGCGACCCAGGAGTCGGGCACGGAGATCTCGGGGATGTCCGTCGCCCACTTGCGCAGGCGTGCCGCGCTGGGGGGGACGAGCACCCCGGCATAGACGCGGGCCCCGAGCTCCACCGACTCCCGCCACGCCAGGAGGGCCTCGAGCTCGAAGCTGGCCTGGACGAAGACGGCGTCGGCCTCACGCTTCCAGGGAGGCAGGGGCGCCAGCCTGGTGGTGACGGCGGCCCGCAGGGGCGGGACACCGTCGGCGGCGCCGGCCTCGGCGTAGCGACGGAGCTCCTCGAGCATGGACCGCACCGTCAACTCACCGGTCCTGGCCCCGGCCGAGGGCCGGTCGCCGTAGACGAGGAGGAACTCGTCGACCCCGTAGGCGGCGGCCGTCATGAGGTCGCGCCGGAAGCCGAGGAGGTTGCGGTCCCGGGCGTTGAGGCAGGCGATGGACCGCCCCCCCATCTGGTCGACCTCGTGGGCCACGGCCACGCTGGAGACCGTGGCCCGTCCGAGGTGGTTGTCGGGCACGAGGAAGGCCGAGGCCACCGTGCTCAACACCCCGATCTGGTGGCGCACGGCCATGAGGTCGGGGCGGGTGGCCGGCTGCACCTCGCACACCACGTCGAAGGGCGGGGCCGGCACCGCCGCAGGCTATCGCGCCGGCCCGGGGGCCCTCCCGGCCTGGCTCACCAGGCCACGATGCCCTCGCCCCCGACCGCCCCGGGCACGGTGACCGAGCCGACCTGGCCGAGCGAGCCGTCGGCACCGACGGCGAACTCGTCCACGATGCCCTCGCCCCCGGTCTGGACGTAGAGGAAGTGGCCGCCGGGCAGGGCCGCACCGTCCACGGTGCCGGGATCGGTGGGCGTGGACCCCAGGAGCGTGAGCTGCCCGTCGCCGGCGTCGCTGTAGCCCGAGGAGGAGTTGCTCCCGCTGTTGCCGGTGAAGAAGTACGGGCCGGCCGCCGTGACCCAGCACAGGCCGGGTTGCCCGCTCGCCACCGTGTCGATCGGAGTGAGGGTGCCGTCCCGGTGCAACCTCAAGGTGGCCAGGGCGCTCGGGCCGGCTTCGCCCAGGACCACGTTGCCGGCGGCGTCGAAGGCGATGGCGAAGGGCACGTCGCCGGGCTCGGGGTTGCGCACCGGCTGCCACGAGGGGCGCCCGTCGGGCCCGACGGCGAAGACGTCGACGTCGTTGCCGGCCGGGTTGTTCTTGGTCGTCACGAGCAGCTGGGACCCGTCAGGGGAGAAGGCGACCTGGCCCGGCGTGCTCGTGAACTGGGTGGTGTCGGTGGGGACGTCGAGGCCGAGGGGGCGTGTCGAGCCCCACAGCCGGTGCAGCGTCCCCCCGCTCTCGACGAACCCGGCGATGTCGGGGGTGCCCAGGGCGTTGAGGACGTAGACGAGGTCCCCGTGCACGGCCACGCTCACGGGGAACGTCCCCCCCGAGCCGATGACCTGGCGCAGGAACAGGTGGGGCCCGTCCACGGCAAAGACCGAGACGGAGTTGCTCCCGGCGTTCACGGCGTAGAGCAGGCCGTCCCCCGGGTCGGCGGCGAGCGAGCCCTGGGACCCGAGGTGGTCGGCCACCGAGCCCACGAGGGCG